>JAUWIR010000231.1 GCA_030605265.1 Pseudomonadota bacterium
ACTTTCAAAGGCCATAATTTGTGATTTTTGATTCGATATTATGGACATGTTATACCTTGAATAATGCCATTATCTCACTCCTGAGACAAATTTATAAATCACAATTTATGAGCTTGCTGAGTATATCTTAATCCTAATCTTAAACCATCTTTGATAGATTATGAGTGGAGTAAAATAATAATATTTATATATATGATTATTGGTGGGAAGAAACCATAGAATTTTGTGAATGAATCGTATGGCAACATTTACACTTAAAACGAAAATCCAGCCCGTGTTCAATAGATAAATCACGATCTTCCATAAATTCTCCGACAGAACAATCCTTGATTATTTCACCATCGGAAATAAGAAACATACGATGACAGGTTTGAAAAAGGATAGGTAAATCATGGCTAATAATTATTTTCGTACAAGAAAGACTATTGATAGTATCAGTAAGTACTTTTTCATTAAAAGGGTCCAAATTAGCTGTAGGTTCATCAAAAATCATTATGGAAGGGTTCATGGCCAGAATAGCGGCAATGGCCACCTTTTTTTTCTCACCCCCACTTAGATGATGCGGGGGCCTTTTCAAAAGATGGTCAATATTCATCTTATACGCGGTTTCTTTTACTCTTACTTGAATCTCAGCAGAGGGAAGGTGCATATTAATTAAGCCAAACTCAAGTTCTTCCTGCACTGTCGGGCAGAAAAGCTGATCATTGGGGTTCTGAAAAATCAAACCCACTCTATCCCGAACATGATTCATAGTATCCGGCTTGACCAAAACATTATCAATAATCAGTGAGCCTGATTGAACAAAAAGAATCCCTGTGAGAATTTTGGCCAAGGTGGATTTTCCGGCCCCATTTTGGCCGACAAGAGCAATAGATTCTCCCTCATATATTTTAAAATTTAACCTTTTCAAAACACTTTTATGCTGATGACGATAAGAAAAAAAGATACCTTTGCTCTCTATTAACAAATTCTTTTGCCTTATCTGCTTTTCATACATATTGTTTGTGCTCATGACAACAATCACATTTAAAGGTAAAATCCAAACCGTGCTCCCTCAGCAATTGACGATCTGAAAGAAACTCTTCTATAGACAATATCTTATCAATGATGCCCTCTTTCATAATGACAATTTTTGGGCAAGTTTGATATAAAATTGGTAAATCATGACTGATAATAATGCGGGTGCAGAGCAAATGGGCCAAGATGTCTGCTATAACAGCTTCATTTTTAGGATCCAGATTACTGGTAGGCTCGTCAAAGATCATTACCTTTGGATGCAAAGAAAGAATAGTGGCAATAGCGGCCCTTTTTCTTTGCCCAAAACTCAGTTCGTGGGGCGATCTATCCGCCAGATCAAAAAGGTCCATTTTTTTTAAAGCCTGACGAACCTTTTGGGCGATTACTTTTTCCTCCATATCCATATTGAGAGGGCCAAAAGCTACGTCATCATAAACAGTCGGGCAGAAAAGCTGATTATCCGGGTCTTGAAAAACGATCCCCAGTTTTGCCCGAATAGCTGTTATATTCTCTTCAGTTAATGGTAGGCCGTCAATTACTATCTGTCCCTTTTCGGGAAAATATAATCCATTAAGATGCTTGATCAAAGTAGATTTCCCTGACCCATTCTTCCCCACCAGCCCGATTGACTCACCTTCCTCTATATCAAGGGTTACTCCACGCAAAGCCACTGTTCCGTCGGGATAGGTAAAATGAAGATTTTCAATATGAATTATAGGAGACAAAAAAATACTTTCCTCTATTTACAATAAAATACGGTCATAGAACAGAATAAAAAAAGTAATACTAAAGATCAGGACACTTTTTAGATAATCTGAAAATCTGGCTCGATAGTGAAAAGGGATCTTCAGTATCCCTTTATATCCTCTTGACAACATGGCCTGATAGACTTCTTCGGTCCTCTCAAAACTGCGGACCAATAAGGTGCCTAAAAAATTCCCATAGGTTTTTAAGGTATGAATATTTGCACTGGGTTTAAATTTTCTGATTTTCATAGCCAGCAGCATTTGTTTGAATTCTGCGAGAAAAACAAAAATGTATCTATAGGAAAAAAGAAGCATTTGGACCATGCTATTGGGAACTTTAAGTTTTTCCAAGGATTTGATGGAGATATCAAACCGATTCGTCCCAAACATGGGAATCATCACTAATACTATGGAAACAGCCTTAATATAAATTCTCAAGGCTAGAAATATCCCCCGTACATTTAACTCAAGGTAGGGAATATTCCGAAAATAATAAATTGTATCACCAGCCTTTGTTATTACTGTAAGAGGCATTATTAAGAAAAAAGGCCCAATAAAGGTGGTTACTGCAGCTAAGCGTTTGAGAGAAAAAGAGAAAGGGATCTTTGACAATTTATGTAATAAAAGACAAAAAAAGAAACAAATGACTATGGCTGAAAGATGATGAAGCGAAGATATGGCAAAAGCAAAAATCACTAAGGTAAAGATTTTAAAACGAGGATCCCAATTATGAATCGAAGATTCTAATTTCCAGTAACGATCAATATCCGGCCTCATTTAACCACGCCCCTTGTATTAGAATGAATTTCCCTCCCTCCTCAATAGAATCAGTTTAATGGTCATGACTTTCGTGACGAAATATTTTCATTATTCCCCACCCAATCACGATGATTCCCACTACAAAGAAGAGAAAATAATAGGTTGGCAATTCAACGCGGCTTGCCTGAGTGATTTTCCCATTCATTAAAGCATAAACTGTATCCATTCCCCAGGGAAACCCCAAGATGGAAAAACAAGTTGTCAGCATGGCTATCATTGTATTACTTTTACTCCTGTTTCATCGGGTTTTATTTTTACTCCTATTAAATCAGGCTTTACTTTCAAAAGAAAAGCAATGGCCGCACCAGTGATAATAGTTTCAATAACGATCACCGGCACATGAGCCAAAAGAGCAACTTTGGCCACTCCATAAAAATCCTCACCTGCGGTTGTTAATAAAAGGGCCAGAGTAATCCCGGCTATTAAAACCCCCATAGCCCCGCAAATAGCCCCAGTGTTTATAATGAGCTTTGAATTATTCGATTTTTTTACCAGGGAAAAAATGCTCCCGGCACCTAAAGCTCCCAGCCCCATCATCAAAGAATTTGCTCCAATAGTGGTTAATCCTCCATGCTGAAAAAGAATGGCCTGCAGGATTATCCCTAATAATACCGAAGGAAAGGCCATGCCCCCGAGAGCTGTACCTACCAAGCCTGGAAGAATCAGATGAACGCTGGTCGGGCCCAAGGGGATACTGATAAGAGAAGCAATAAAAAAAATTGAAGTTATCATAGCGATTTTAGGAAGTTCTTTTGTTTTCATGCTTTTTTTAATACAGAGGGAACATATCCCAATGGAGAGTATATAACTGCCGAGACAAACTGTAGTTGATAATACTCCATCTGAAATATGCATAAATCCTCTTAAAAATAAATGCTTTAATTGTTTCTTTTAGTAAAATAGAGAATCAATCCCACGATACCAAAAATATAGCCAATCCCCCCAAATATTTCAGTCGGGCTGATTTTTTCGTTTTCAGACTTTGCCAATTTACGAAGAATAGGTGATAATTTTTGATCTAATTTCTCATCCAGGGATTGATCAATAATTTTTTTAAATTCATCAAGATTGACTGTTTGAACAACATCGCTTTTTTGAAGAGGTGAATCCTTTGTAATTTCTTGATCTTTTCTTGTTTCCTGACCTTTTATGGTTTCCTGAGCGAGCTTTTTTTCTTGTTCTATGATATCCGGCAACTCATCAGCAGAGAGAAGGTAGCTATTTTTATGCCCCATCCCTGCAATGATAACAATCTTCAAATCATCTTTTTTGGGTATTGGAAAATTAAATTGTCCCAAATGATCTGTTTTACCGGAAAGAAGATTGTTCCCCTGACTGTCGTAAACCTCCACTACCCCTCCGACAACTTTTGATCCATCAGGGAAATAACTCTCAGTATAAACCATCTGTCCCTCAGCATAGGCGAATATATTGACCTTATGGCCAAAAGAATTCCTCGGCGCTAATAATATCATGCTCACTGCAATAAACCAATTAAAAAAAATACTATTTACAATAGGTGAATTTTTTTTCATGGGAAAAACCCTTTATTTATTATCCCCTTTATAAATCATCCCCTCCCCTATTAAAAAAAATAGGAGAGGGGCCATAAAATAATTTAGTTACTATTTCAACCACTATTTTATAGCAGTTGCCTTTACCCAGAAAACAGCGCCAATTTCAATGGATTTTTCTTGACCATCAGGCCTTTTTATGGTCTTGGAATCCTCATTTAAAGCTGCGAATCCCCACCAACCATCTTTTGGCAAGGCATAGCTGAAGACACCATTTTTATCAGTCTTAACTACTTGAGTTACAAATGGATCAGAGGGTGCTTTCAATAAACTGGTTTCAGCATCCTCATTTAAATATTCAACCTCTATTTCCGTATCGGCAGCAGGCTTTCCATCAACCAAGACCTGCCCGGTAAAAATATTTCCTACCCACAGGCCATACGGCCTGGGGAGGGGAACGATTTCTGTTTTCAAACCGATCGGCTTATCCCAGCCCTCTTCCAAGCCTAAAGCATTCACACAAACCTTTGTATAGTGAATGATATAACAGTCCTCTGCCGGTTCCCAATAGGGTTTAGGAATGACATAAAAAGAATAATCTCCCGGTTTTTTTATTTTATAATCAGTACTCCAGAAAGTAAATTCTTGATCCTGATCGATTGATTTGCCTTTTTCCGATTTTAATTTACCAAGAAGATTAATCTTTTTGCCGCCCAGAAAAACACCAAATTCCTGGGGTTTTTCCAATTCCATGTAATGCCCTTCCAAAGGATGGATAAATTTTATCTCAACCTGAATTGTTTTATTATCATCCTGGGTTATAATATCGTCCGATGGTTTAACTACTCCAAAATGAGCTAAAGCAGTATTGGTAATTATAAAAAAAGAAAAAACGAAAAGCATAACAATAAAAATATTTTTTTCTTTCATCTAATTCCCCCAATAAATTTAAATAGATAAAATCATCATTTTAATTAAAAAAATTAATTATAAAAACTAATTTTTTATATTATCACCACCTTTCGCGCAAAAAAAAACCACGAAAATCCATTATCTGTTTAGGACCTTCGTGGTTCCTTATTACTTTAAGTTAATACTATAAATTAAGAAAAATCGATAAAATGTATAATCAAAGATAACAATTTCATTTTCAGGCTTCTTGCCTTAGACCAACTTCATGTCGGTTTAAATCTGTATCGGAAAAAAGAATCAAAATATTCATTTATATTAACTGGGTATTTACAATAATGAAGATCAATGTCATTGTCAAGTAAAATCTTTATGTTTATTTCTCTGACCAATAGAAAATCAAAATAAGGGTTACCTCTTATCTTAACTTACTCCATTCTCATAAGAAAATGGAAGCACCTCATTACACCAACTAGTCCCTGACTATTAGATTAACCGCCGGTTCATGAATAGTAAGCTTTATCCGAGACCATTAATAATTATGATAATAATAACTTAACTCGTCTTGCTTCCATAAATGGATCTCTTGAACATCAACAAACGGATAGCTGTAATTTATTTGGTCTAATGGCAAGGCCTTTTCCCCTTCAATTATTCCAGCCACAGTTATTAATTTACCTTTCTCATATATTGCAGGATCTAAAAAGCCTTTGTAAAAAACGAGAAACCTTCCTCCGGAATTACTCTCCATCAAGGGTTCCTCTGAATATCCAAGAGATCTTTGGAGTACCACAATTTGAGAACCTTCCTTTAAATTCCGGGTTTGGATAATTTCGCCCCCCCATATTACTAAAACACCTTTATATCTGCCGGGATTTTGAGCTATCCATTGAAAAGGTATATTATTTACAGCCAACCTTCTTGATTCTTTGGAGATTACATGAGCACATCCTAAAAAATAAAATACCGATAATATGATAAAAGGGAATAAAAATCTTATTTTTTTCATAATGTATCACCCTTTTTTATTGTAACATTTTTTATAAATTTTTGAAGATAATTTACGCATTTATTATGCTAATCATCCATCAATTTTTATCGGTATTGTAAAAAAAAAGACGTATTATGACTTTATTATTGACAAAATAAAAAAAATTTGTTCAAATGTATGGTCATGCGGCATTTCGAGTAAATAGAAGATAATATTCATGAAAAGTAATTAAGATTAATTCTTTATCCATAATAAACAACCAAGATATAAAGGAGTACCCATGCCCACCTACGAATATGAGTGCAAAAAGTGCGGTAAAAATTTTGAAGCGGACCAGCGCATCACAGATCCTCCATTAACTAGATGCCTTGAATGTAATGGAGAGGTAGAAAGACTTATCTCCCGATGTTCTTTTGTCCTCAAGGGGGATGGATGGTATGTGACGGATCATCCCTCCAAAGAAAGAAAAGCAGCTATGGAAAAAAAGAAAAAACCAACGGAAACCCCAAAGCCGGTTTCTGCAAAAAAAGATAACAGTAAAGCTTCTTCCCCGGCTACGGCCTCTGCAGGGGCATAATAAAAAATTTCAACCTTTGCAATTAACTATTTTTAGACAGGATAGAGTCGAGTAGGCAAGGCAGCTTCCGGTAACTCAGTTGCCACCAAGCCCCTCTCGGAACCGTACAACCGTCTTTCTCGAAGATACGGCTCTTCGCTTAGCCATTCAGATAGCCTCCAGCCACACCCGACGGCCTTGTCTCCGTCAGGTGCTTCGTATAGCAGGCTTGCAAATTGTCCACCTCGTATATAAACCAGGTTGATACTTTACGAGCCTTCTCTCCTATCCGTGAAGGTTACTGTCCTCACAGCAATTCCCGAACAGATGAAGAGGCCCCAAATATAGGGAACGATCGAGAAAGTTTTCGTAAACTTTTCAACAGAATTAGTGCTGTCAAAGTGCTGCGCGATATAGTGGCCAACTATTAAAATCGAGGATAACCTATTGATTTAATTTAGTAAAAAAATTACACAGAGCTGCATTTTTTACTTGACATTACCACCAAGATGTGACGCGATTTTTTGTTAGTAAAATCAATAACTTACAGGAGATCGCGAAA
>JAUWIR010000059.1 GCA_030605265.1 Pseudomonadota bacterium
AAAAATTGACCATTGGTAAATACTAAAAATTTGCTAAAAATTCAGACAGTTAACACAGCTTTTGTGCTGTTTTTACCACATTGATTCCGGTTGAGCCAAGCTTTTGAGCAAGTCAATAAAACAAAGACAACTCTGAACTTTGAACTCTGAACCCTGCACCCTGCACCACAAACAAATATTTGGCTCGTTGTAAAATCAAGGAGGCAAGAGATAACTTTATGCAACAATTTGTTGAACGAGTAAACGCACTTATTGAGGCACTACCCTATATTAGAGATTTTTTTGGCAAGACTATTGTTATTAAATATGGTGGCAGCGCTATGCTGAATGAAGGGTTAAAGAATGATTTTGCTCAGGATATTGTTTTGTTGCGTTATGTGGGAATGAACCCTGTGATAATCCACGGGGGTGGTGCTGCTATTACGGAAATGCTTCAGAGATTGAATATGAAAACTGAGTTTATTGATGGTCACCGGGTAACAGATAAAGCTACCATGGAAGTGGTGGAAATGGTCTTGGTTGGGCAAGTAAACAAAAAAATTGTCACCATGATTAATCAGCATGGGGGGAAGGCCGTAGGCCTTTGTGGAAAAGATGGTGTATTAATCAAGGCCCAAAAGCATGCCTGGGAAAATGAGGAACAAGGGGCGTCTGCCAATAAGGATTTAGGCTTTGTAGGGAGTGTAGAATCAATTAATGCTGATTTGGTTCATCTTTTAGATAAAGCCCATTATATACCTGTCATTTCTCCGATAGGAGTGAATAGCAAAGGAGAAACCTTCAATATAAACGCAGATACTGCTGCCAGTGAGATTGCCATAGCCCTTAAGGCGGAAAAATTGGTCCTTTTATCTGATATAGCCGGTGTGGTGGATCGTGAGGATAATCTTTTTCACACTCTCCATCGTCAAGAAGTTCAGGAATTGATAACAAAAAAAATTATTACTGGAGGAATGCTCCCAAAAGTAAATTGCTGCCTTAAAGCCTTAGAGAATAGTGTGAAAAAAACTCATATTATTGACGGCCGTATTTCTCACGCACTTTTGTTGGAAATTTTTACTCATGAAGGAATTGGAACAGAGATAATTCTCTAAAGGCAGACCTATCTTCCATACCACAAAGGATCTTATATGAGCATTAATGAAATAATAGAATTAACAGATACTTACCTTATTTCAACCTATAACCGCTTTCCTGTTATTTTTACCAGAGGCAAGGGTTGCTATCTATATGATGAAGAAAATAAAGAATATTTGGATTTTCTCTGCGGTCTGGGAGTAAATAATCTTGGGCATGGTTATCCCTCTGTGGTTTATTCGATTAAGGAGCAAATAGAAAAATTATTGCATGTGTCTAATCTGTATTACATTGCTCAACAGGCAAAGTTGGCCGAACTGGTAGTAAAGCATGCCTTCGCCGGGAAAATGTTTTTTTGTAATTCCGGAGCTGAAGCTAATGAGGCGGCCATTAAATTAGCCCGTCTCTATGCAAAAGATAAAGGCATTACCCATCCTGAAATCATCACCGCTCAAAAGTCTTTTCATGGGCGCACCTTAGCTACTGTTGCAGCTACCGGACAAAAAAAAGTGCAAAAAGGGTTTGAGCCCCTTTTTGCGGGATTCAATTATGTTCCTTTTCAAGATTTATCAGCCATAGAGAAGGCTATTAATGATTCTACTGCTGCAGTGATGATTGAACCAATTCAGGGCGAGGGGGGAGTACATGTTGGTTCTCCAGAATATTTAATGGGAGTAAGAGACATTTGTACCAAACGTGGAGTGCTATTAATTCTGGATGAAGTGCAAACCGGTCTTGGCCGAACAGGAAAGCTTTTCTGTTATCAACATACTGATATTGAACCAGATATTCTCACCATGGCCAAAGCTTTGGGAGGGGGACTGCCCATAGGGGCAATCCTGGCGAAAAAACAGACGGCAGATCATTTTGTTCCAGGCACTCATGCAACCACATTTGGAGGAAACCCACTCTCCTGCTCTGCCGCTATGGCTGTTGTTCATGCGTTAGTCAATGAGGGGATTTTAGAAAGTTGCCAAAAAATCGGCCTCTATTTTGAGGAAAAACTTAGAGAATTACAGGGGAAATATCCCTTTATTCAGGAAGTCCGAGGGAAAGGCCTGATGTGGGGAATGGAGCTTAATAAAGAAGGCGCCCAAATTGTTAAGGATTGTTTAGATCAAGGGCTTATTATTAATTGTACTATGGGAAATGTGCTACGTTTTCTTCCTCCTTTGATTATAAGTCATCATGAAGTAGATAAGGGATTGGCTATTTTAGACAAGGTCTTATCTAAAGAATAATTTTTTGTTTTTACTTACTGCTGAAAAAGTCATTTTAAGGGAATGACTTTTATTAATTAGTGATATAATTAGGGAATATTCATGCAAAAGGATTTAGTAAGCATCAAGGATTTCAATACAAAAGATATAGAGAAACTCTTTACCCTTAGTTTGGATTTAAAAAAAAGACGTGCAAAAAGTGAGGGAGAAAACTTTTGCCCTCTCAAAGGGAAAACCTTAGCTATGCTTTTTCAAAAATCCTCTACTCGCACCAGAGTTTCTTTTGAGACGGGGATGTTCCTTTTGGGAGGGAAAGCCCTCTATTTGAATACAACCGACCTTCAAGTGGGAAGAGGTGAGCCTGTTAAAGATACGGCCAGGGTTCTTTCTCGATATGTTGACGGCATATTGATTCGCACCTTTCTGCAGGAAGAGGTTGAGGATTTTGCCGAATTTGCTTCTATTCCTGTAATTAATGGGTTGACTGATAAATTGCATCCTTGTCAAATATTGAGTGATATGTTTACAATCCAAGAAAAAAAAGGAAGCCTTGAAGATTTAAAAATTGCCTATATAGGAGACGGAAATAATATTGCCCACTCCTGGTTATACGCTGCAGCTGAAATGGGCTTGCATTTATGGATTGCCTGTCCTGAAAAGTATCAGCCGGATAAGGAAATTATCAACGAGGCTATGAAGGCAAAGAAAGGCAAAATTGTTATTGTTCATGATCCCAAAGAAGCGGCAGATCAGGCAGACATTCTTTATACTGATGTTTGGGCCAGTATGGGACAGGAAAAAGAAAAGGAAAATAGAATCCGAGACTTTTCCGGGTTTCAATTAAATGATCTTTTATTGCAGAGAGCCAAAAAGGATGTTATGGTAATGCATTGTCTTCCCGCCCACAGAGAAGAGGAGATTACTGATTCCGTTTTAGAGGGAAGGCATTCAATTATTTTCGATCAAGCAGAAAATCGTCTCTATGTTCAGCAAGCTATTCTGATAATGCTTTTAGGCGCTGAATTGTAAATTTCAAGATTTTTTCGGCATCCTTCATAAAGAAAGAAAAGTAGTTGACACTTTATTTATTTTTTTTTTAATCCTGTCTAAATTTAAAATAAATTATTGAGGAAACAATGATTAAAGATAAAGATACGAGCATAAAAAAAATTGTTTTAGCCTATTCAGGCGGATTGGATACATCAGTCATCGTTAAATGGTTAATGGATAAATATGGTTGTGAAGTAATTGCTGTGGCTGCTGATTTGGGTCAGGAAGAGGATTTAGAAAAGATCAGAGAAAAAGCATTGAACATTGGTGCAACTAAAGCGTATGTTGAAGATCTTCGAGAGGAATTTTTAACTCGTTACTGTTTTCCTGCACTCTGGGCTAATGCAGTTTATGAAGGGAAGTATCCTCTGGCAACAGCCCTTGGACGCCCTCTCATTGCTGAAAAGCTGGTGCAAATTGCTGAAAAAGAAGGCTGTGATGCTGTGGCACATGGATCAACCGGCAAGGGGAACGATCAGGTAAGGTTTGACGTATCTATTATGGCCTTAAATAGTTCCTTACAGATTATTGCTCCGGTTCGTGACTGGGAATTTAAATCACGGGAAGAAGAGATGGTCTATGCTGCCAAACATGGCATTCCAGTTCCAGTAACCAAAGAGAAGCCCTACAGTATCGACATGAACCTTTGGGGAGTAAGTATTGAGTGCGGCGTACTTGAAGATCCATGGGTGGAGCCTCCTGAAGATGCTTATCTTATTACTAAATCTCCTCAAGAGGCCCCAAAAGAACCATTATACTTAGAGCTTACCTTTGAACAGGGAAACCCTACGGCAATTGACGGAATATCCTATAAGCCAGTGGAATTAGTAAGAAAACTCAATCAAATTGGGGGTTCCTATGGAATCGGGCGAATGGATATGGTGGAGAATCGATTGGTTGGCATAAAATCAAGAGAAATATATGAAGCACCTGCCGCCAGCATATTGATCATTGCTCATCGGGAATTGGAATCCTTAGTTTTGGATAGAGAAACAGTTCATTTTAAAGAGGGAGTTTCAAATAAATATGCTGAAGTAGTCTATTATGGCTTGTGGCATTCACAGTTGCGAAAGGCACTTGATTCCTTCAATCTTATTTTGCAGAAACAAGTGTCCGGTCAGGTGCGCATGAAATTACAGCCCGGGCAATGTATTTGTGTGGGCAGAAAATCTCCTTTTTCCCTGTATAGTGAAGAGTTGGCTACTTATACCCAAAAAGATATCTTTGATCATAAGGGTGGGGAATACTTTTGTAAATTGTGGGGACTTCCCTTAAAACTAAAAGCCCAGAAAGAATCAAGAGAAAAAAACTTTCCATGAGCAAAAAACCTTGGTCCGGACGATTTCAAGAGAATACTCATAAGGCAGTTGAAGCATTTACTGTTTCAGTCACCTATGACAAACGGCTTTATGCCTATGATATTGAGGGCAGTTGCGCCCATTGTCGGATGTTGGAAAAAACCGGCCTTATCTCTAGTGATGAGTGCCAAAAAATTATCAATGGCCTGCAAGAAATTAAAAAGGAAATTGATGAAGGTAAATTTCCCTTTCGGGTTGAATTAGAGGATATTCACATGAATATTGAGGCCCGCTTGCTGGAAAAAATAGGGCCTGTTGGGGGAAAATTACATACTGCCAGAAGCCGTAATGACCAAGTGCTTCTTGATTTAAGACTCTATTTAAGAGATGAGCTTGGGGAAATTTTTCAATCTCTTTTGGCCTTACAGGAGGTGTTGGTCCTTCAGGCAAAAAAATATCTTGGAGTAATTTTACCAGGATACACTCATTTGCAAAGAGCACAACCAGTACTGTTTTCTCATCACTTAATGGCGTATTTTGAAATGTTTCAAAGAGATAAGGAACGTTTCTCTGATTGTTTAAAACGTGTAAATGTATGCCCTCTTGGCGCAGGAGCTTTGTCAGGGAGTACGCTGCCTATAGATCGTCTCATGACGGCCAAACTGTTGAATTTTCCTTCCGTCACCAATAATAGTCTTGATACGGTGAGCGATCGGGATTTTTGCCTGGAGTTTCTTTCCTCTGCCTCTATTTTGGCCGTGCATTTTAGCCGGATGTCTGAAGAGTTGATTCTATGGTCTACCTCGGAATTTTCTTTTATAGATTTACCCGATGCTTTTTGTACCGGCAGCAGCCTTATGCCGCAAAAAAAGAACCCTGACGTACCGGAACTCATACGTGGAAAAACAGGGCGTGTGTTTGGGCATCTTATGGGCCTTTTAACAGTTATGAAATCATTGCCTCTCACCTACAATCGTGATCTTCAGGAAGATAAAGAGGCCATTTTTGATACCATTGATACAGTAAAGAGAATTTTTTCAGTGATCATCCCTTTATGGGAGAATATGGTCATTCGGTCTGAAGTAATGTATGAAGCAGCTAGTGATGAAATGATGCTGGCTACGGATCTTGCAGATTACTTAGTTCGCCAAGGGGTCGCTTTTCGTGATGCTCACCATATTATTGGACAGGTTGTTGGGTTTTGTGAAAAAAAGGGGAAGAAATTTTCTGATCTTACCTTAAAAGAATGGCGGCAGTTTTCTTCTTTTTTCAAAGAAGATATAAAACTTCTTTTAAATCCTCAAGCTTCAGTGGAAGCAAAAAAATCTATTGGCGGTACTACAACCAGCCAGGTTCAGCAAGCGATAGACAAGGCGGAAAGGTTTTTTAAGGGAGAAAGATGCGAAGATTAATGTGGGTCTGTATCCTCTTTTTTTCTCTCACCATCCTCTCTTGCGGGAGCAAAGGCCCCCTGATACCGAAAAATCCTGATTCAGCTTCAATGGTTTTTTTAAAAACCTATTACAGCCTATTATAAAAAAAGAGTGATTGTAAATTATAGACAGGAATTAAAAAGCATAGGAATTTTCATTTTATTTATACAGTTCATCAGCTTATCAGCTTAATTTTCGGGAGCATAGCGAATGAATTACTTTCAGTATATCGGCAATGAATTATTTGCCGAGCAAGTACCGATTCAAGAGATTGCGTCACAAGTGGGCACACCGGCATATATTTATAGTTATCAAACCTTAAAAAGGCATTTTACCGCCCATGACTCTGCTTTTGGAAACATTGACCATTTAACCTGTTTTGCAGTAAAAGCCAATTCAAATCTGGCTATTTTAGAACTTTTGGGTAAATTAGGGGCAGGAGCGGATATTGTTTCCGGAGGTGAGCTTTTTCGTGCCTTAAAGGCTGGTATTTCCCCTAAAAAGATTGTTTTTGCCGGGGTGGGAAAAACTCAACAAGAAATGGAATACGCCTTAGAGTCTGAGATTTTAATGTTTAATGTAGAATCCTGGCAGGAACTGGAGGTATTAAATGAGGTAGCCGGCAAATGTGGTAAAGTTGCTCCGGTAGCCTTAAGGGTTAATCCTGATATATCCTCAGAAACGCATCCTTACATTACCACAGGATTAAAAGAATCAAAATTTGGTATTGATATACATTCGGCCCTGGAGAGTTATAAAAAAGCAAGGTCATTGAAAAATATCAATACAATTGGGACCCATGTGCATATTGGGTCGCAAATAACCAAAGTATCCCCTTTTGTTGATAGCCTCGAAAGAATCAGTGGGTTGATTCAAAAACTTCGCCAAGAAGATATCCCAATTCGCTATTTTGATATTGGCGGAGGTCTTGGGATTACTTATAAAGATGAGGCGCCTCCATCTCCTCAAGAATTTTTCAAGGCGCTTTCTCCAACCCTTCAGGGAATGGACCTGTCCATAATATCTGAACCGGGCAGGGTAATTGTTGGTAATGCAGGGGCGCTTATCACCAAAGTATTATACGTGAAGAAAAAAGAGGAAAAAAACTTTCTTATTGTTGATGCAGGCATGAATGACATCATGAGGCCCTCTCTTTATAAGGCTTATCATGAACTGTTACCTGTTTTTATAGAAAAGCGCCAAAATATCCTTGCGGATATAGTAGGGCCAATTTGTGAGTCAGGGGATTTTTTGGCTCGGGACCGAGAATTACAAGAGCTTTTTTCCGGTGAGCTTATTGCTACCATGAGTGCCGGGGCTTACGGATTTACCATGTCCAGTAATTATAATTCACGGCCCAGGGTGCCGGAAGTATTAGTAAAAGGGGATAAGTTCCGGATAATCAGGGAAAGAGAAACCTATGAAGATTTAATTAGAGGAGAAATAATCCCGAATTTTTAGAGAGGGTGTTTTTTGTTATGAATAAAGAAAAGAGCGAATCAGGGAAAAAGGTCTCATTTTTCAAAATGAGCGCTTGTGGGAATGATTTTGTAGTTATCGACAATCGCCAAAATACCATAGAGGCAAATCAGTGTTCAAAGTTTGTCCAAAAGGTGTGCCAAAGGCGGATTTCTCTTGGGGCGGACGGGGTGATTTTTCTTCATGAATCAAACAAAGCTGATTTTCAAATGAGGTTTTTTAATGCTGATGGGCAAGAGGTGGAAATGTGCGGAAATGGGGCTCGCTGCCTGGCCAGGTTCGCCTATCTTAACCGGATTTCCTCTCATAAGATGATTTTTAAAACCCGGGCCGGCCTGATAGAAGCTGAAGTAATGGATCATCAAGTAAAATTAAAAATGGATTATCGTTTAACACCTTCTGCGCCTTTTTCACTTGATTTGAATGGTGCCAAAGAGACGCTCTCTTTTCTTACTGCCGGGGTCCCCCATGTAGTTTTAATGGTTGAAGACCTGGAGAGGGTCAATGTAGTCACAAGGGGCCGGGAAATACGATTCCATCCTCATTTTCAGCCAAACGGCACGAATGCCAATTTTGCTTCCATAGAAAACCCTCACAGGATTAACCTCAGGACTTACGAGCGAGGGGTAGAGGATGAGACACTGGCGTGTGGTACAGGAGCAATAGCCACAAGTATAATTTGTGCTCATCAAGGAAAAGTAGCTTCCCCTGTGTTAGTGAAGACCCGGAGTGGTTGCAATCTAAAAATATATTTTGAAAAAAGAGAAGACACTTTTGAAAACATATTTCTTCAGGGAGAGGCCCGGGTTGTTGCCGAAGGGTGTCTTTGGGAAAAGGAATTGAGCATACTAAGTGCTGAGAGAGAAGAGAATAAATATAAACATAAATAGAAAACAAGCGGAGGGAAAAAAGATGTTTAAAGGTTCAATGGTGGCGATTGTTACACCATTTAATAGAGGAGCGGTGGATGAAGCAAAATTAACGGAATTGGTTTCTTTTCAAATCAAACACGGCACATCAGCCATAGTCCCTTGCGGCACTACAGGAGAATCCGCTACCCTTACCCATGAAGAGCATGCCAAGGTAGTTTCCATTACTGTAAAGGCAGCGGAAAAAAGGGTCCCTGTTATTGCCGGGGCCGGATCAAACAGTACGGAGGAGGCCATCCAATTAACCAGGAAAGCAAAAGATGCCGGAGCGGATGCTTCTTTGCTCATCACCCCTTATTATAATAAACCCACTCAGGAAGGTTTATATCAGCACTTTAAGGCAGTAGCTGCGGCTGTGGATTTACCGCTTATTTTATACAATGTTCCTGGGCGAACCAGCGTAAATTTGCTGCCGCAAACTGTTGAGCGGCTTTCTCAAATCGATAATATTGTAGGGATAAAAGAGGCTAGCGGTTCATTGTCTCAAGTAACTGAAATATTGCATCGTTGTGGAGATAAAATCATTGTTTTATCAGGTGATGATGCCTTAACCATGCCAATTCTAGCTATAGGCGGAAAAGGTGTAATTTCGGTGACTGCCAACATAATCCCGGGGAAAATGGCTGAATTAGCTCAGTTATGTTTACAAAATGACTGGAAGAGAGCAAAAGAATTGAATCTTCAACTCTTCCCCTTATTCCAGGCAATGTTCTTTGAGACAAATCCTATCCCGGTGAAAACAGCTGTTTCTCTAATGGGGATGATTCGTGATGAATTTAGACTTCCTTTATGCAGTATGTCTGAAATGAACCTTAATAGATTAAAGGAAGTATTAACTAACTATCAGTTATTAGAGGTTAATTAAAAAGTTTAAGGAGAGATCAACATGGTCAAAGCGATTGTCTCTGGCGCTGCGGGAAGAATGGGGTGTCTGATTATTCAGTCCATACATGAAACAGAGGGGATAGAGCTTGTTGGTGCTTTAGAAGCTGAGGAGCATAAAAAAGTGGGAGAAGATGCGGGAATAGTAGCCGGCGTGGGGCCCCTTTTAGTGAAAATATCCGATAATTTAGAAGTTATGATTAATCAGGCGGATGTGATTATTGATTTTACCTATCCTGATGCAACAAAGAAAATTGTGGCTGTGGCTGAAAAACATCAAAAGGCTATGGTTATTGGGACAACCGCTTTGGGGGATGAGGTCCAGGCGAGGATTCAAAAATTATCTAAATATGTTCCTGTAGTGCAAGCCCCAAATATGAGCGTTGGAGTAAATTTACTCTTTTCTCTTTTACCCCAAATCGCCAAGATCTTAGGAAAAGAGTATGATATTGAGATAGTGGAGGCCCACCACCGCTTTAAGAAAGATGCACCCAGCGGGACTGCCGTAAAGATGGCCCAACTCTTGGCTGAGGCAAGAGGGTTGGATTTGACCAAATCAGCCAGATATGGGCGAGAAGGGTTGCCTGGTGAAAGAAAATCCGAAGAAATAGGTATTCATGCAGTTCGAATAGGCGATGTTGTTGGTGAGCATACGGTTATTTTTGGCTCTCTGGGAGAGAGGGTTGAAATAACCCATAAAGCGCATACCCGGAAGAATTTTGCCAGGGGTGCAGTAAGGGCGGCCCTTTTTACAGCCGAAAAACCGGCTGGTTTATATGACATGATGGATGTCTTGGGAATATAAAAAGATACGGATATGAATATGAAATTCAGGGATATGAATATGAAAAGCTGTGAAAAGATGTGAAATCCTATCAAAAGATATGTTCGTTTTGCTATAAAAGAGGTAAAAGAGGTAAAAGAGATAAAAGGGTTTGGTTTGCTTGATGAAAATGACAAGATCCAGGAATTGGAAGGGGACTTTTTTGGGGAAAGCCGATTTTCAGGTCGGCAGTTTACCAAAGACCAGGTAACTATTTTATCTCCCTGTGAACCTTCTAAAATAGTTGCTGTTGGTTTAAATTATAAGGACCACGCCCGTGAATTAAATCTTCCCGAACCAAAAGAGCCTTTGCTTTTTCTCAAACCCCCAAGTGCTGTTATTGCCCATCAGGACAGTATTGTCTATCCTGAAATGTCACAACATATAGAGTATGAAGGTGAACTTGGGGTGGTCATTGGTAGAAAGGCTAAGGGGATTCACTCAAAAGAGGCCAAAGAATATATCTTCGGTTATACCTGTGTTAATGATGTCACAGCCCGCGATTTACAGAAAAAAGACGGCCAGTGGACAAGAGCAAAATCCTTTGATACTTTTGCCTCTGTGGGGCCGTGTGTGGCAACGGGTATTTCCCCTGACGATTTAACAATAAAATCCTACTTGAACGGAAGCCTCCGTCAGTCGTCTAAAACCTCTCAATTAATATTTTCACCCTTTTACCTGGTCAGTTTTATTTCCCACATTATGACCCTCCTGCCTGGTGATTTGATCTCAACCGGAACGCCTGCCGGAGTTGGTCCGATGAAACCGGGGGACATCATTGAAATTGAAATTGAGGACATAGGCAAATTAACCAATACAATAGTGCCGGAAGGAGAGAGAGAATGAGTAAGAAAAATCCCTTTGTTCCAAAATGCTTACCTACCGGAATAGGAAGCCTCCCTTTTACTGAAAGTAAAGAGGCCTGTGAAACAGTGTTGCAGGCATTCCCTGAAATCCCTTTCTGGCCACAGCTTCCCCAAAAAAGCGCCAAAGAAAATATGTATTGGCAGTATAGTCAAAATTTACCCGGCCTTGTTTTTGAAAAAGAGAGAATGTATATAAAAACCCCTGATCTTTCAGAAGTGGAAAAATTTTATGAACAATTTTTATCTGAGGATTTGAACCTTTTTGCCATCACTCAGTCCTTTGCTGAAGGATTTTATCAATTCCAAAATTATGAAAAACAGCTCAAAGGCGCTTTTGCCGTAAAGGGTCAAATTACCGGTCCAGTGAGTTTCCTTTTGCAAGTTACTGATGAAAATAAGCGGTCAATTTTGTACAATGATGAATTAAAAGATATTGCCATTAAAAACTTACTCCGAAAAGCTAATTGGCAGGAGAGTATTCTGCAAAAATTTAATCCCAATATCATTATGTTTCTTGATGAACCATATCTAAGCGCTTTCGGATCAGCCTTTACCAGCCTTAGCCGGGAACAGGTAATTGATTCCCTGGAGGAAGTATTACAAGGGATTAAAGCCTATACCGGAGTGCATTGCTGTGGAAACACTGATTGGTCTCTTTTATTGGAAACTTCTTTAGATATTCTCAACTTGGATGCTTACTCCTATGCGGATAATTTATTGCTCTATGAAGATCAATTAAAAAAATATCTTGATCGTGGAGGGAGTATTGCCTGGGGAATTGTTCCCACTGATGCCGAACTTCTAAAAGACGTCACGGAAAAGCACCTATTAGAGAAATTAGAAAGTATTTGGAAAAGATTAAAGGAAAGAAAAATTGACCAAGAAAGGCTCCTCTTTTCCTCTCTTATTACCCCTGCCTGTGGCCTAGGGACAGTAATTCCGGAAATGGCCCAAAAGGCCCTCACCTTAACCAAAAACCTTTCTTATGAGATTAGGGAAAAATATCGTTTAATGTAAAAGTTTTTTTTGACCATTGTTCTTTTGGACTAAGTTGGCGTTCTTTTTGGGAACGTGCTAATAGGTTGATATTTTTCCAATCTATGCTCATTCATTTATTCTTACCGCTATCTTACCAGGTAGCTTTTTAGTTGCCGGGTTATTTTGATTAGTGTGTAAGATTTATTCGAAAGAAAATCTGATTGCCCTGAAAAACGAGAAGTTGACTTTTTTAAGGCACTCTATCATTTTATCATTATATTTTTTATAAAAAATAAATCTGATGATAAAATTGTTTTACTATACAGCTTCCATAGCTGCTAAGGAGGCATATAAAATGAGAAGTAAAGCAAGTGTATAACGATATAGGGAAAGATGATGAAGAAAGCACGGGAGATTTCACAGGCAATGCTTACAACACGTCACTAGCGGTAAATACCGAACCCATCTTTAGCGATCAAAACAAGACCCTTACTCTAGGATATAAGTTATTGAAATAATTATTTATTAATTTTATGAATAAGGCTTTTATTGCAACCGGGGCCC
>JAUWIR010000098.1 GCA_030605265.1 Pseudomonadota bacterium
AGGAGGGAAACAAACAATGTTAAAAAAAATAATGAAAAAGATAATGGATATGGAAGGGTATGAAAAAGTTATTATTCTTGTTTGTACTTCCTTTAGTATGGTAGTCCTGTCTCTAGTTATTAAACAAAGATTTTAATGGTTTATTCATAAAAAAATCTACCCCCGGCACTGATCGTGAAGACAAGATCCTCCCCACCCAATATTTAGACGTTATTTTTAATAGGAAAATCAATAAACTATAACCTGAGCGGTCAGCACTGGGGGGTTATAAAAATAAACACCATAGTTAAAAATAAAAACTTTTCAGCAACCAGTTTATGGAGGAATAAAAAGTAAATACCCATGGCCTTTCCCCAGGGCGGAATTTATATAAATCCCGCCCTGATTCATATCTGGAAATACAGTAACCACTTTACTTTTTACATTTATTTACGACAAAGACTAAAAATGATGATAAAAATTAGATTACTTGAAAGCATACATGAAATTTGGTGCCCTGCAGGAACAATCGGCTGTATGTGGTATGAAGACGAATGGTATGAAAAGTTTCTTCCTGATAATCCCTTACCGGGGTTCCCATGGAAAGAAGGTATTTATATACGCGGCCGAAAATATGAAAAAATCAATGAAAATAAACATCAATTTTCCCCCCAGCATTTCTATAAAATAGAAAAATAAAAAAAAATCCGATCTTCGTTTCGGTCTTAAATGAAAGAGATTTATTTTCCTGGAGTTACTTCTTTCAAGGGACACAAAGAGAGGGAAAAATGAGAGCGTGCGGCCTCAATAACTACCCTCATTCTTTGAGGAATTATAAGGGTTTGGAAAAGCGCTTGAGGCCGAAACGAAGATTTTTCAAGAAAAAATATTCTGATACATCAGTTTATAGGACTCTTCCATGAGAAACATTAAGTTTTTCGTATCGCATTCATTATATTCTAAAAGTGTCTTCAAGGCCTCTTGATCACCACGTAAATACCTCTTCCAGAGCAGTACTGCATCATATCCGTTAAGCCCGTCGATTTTATCGGATCGACAAATGCCGAATTGTTTCTCAATCCCCTTTAAGCCCCCTGTGAATCCCAATCGTTTTAAAAAGAAACGCAGATCAATATGAGCATGAGGAAAATTTAGGTCTAATCTTTTTCGTAAACCGGAAGATCAAAACACATCCCATTATAGGTAATGATTAAATCATAATGGGAGATTTCCTCTTTAAATTTTTCTAAATTATCTCCTTGAACAAAGCTTTTCATTCGGCCTTTTCCGTATAAACCAATAACAGTAATATGATGGGCGGAATTTTTATAAATAGATTCAATATCAACACAAGCAGTCTTATCATGAAAATGAGAAAAAAGTCGCCACAATTCTCGTGAAGGAAGGAGTTTTTTGAAAAACTGAATATTATCTAAATTTTTTTTCGACTTTTCAATGTATTTGGTAATAGTACGATGTCTTCCCCCGATTAGTTGCTTGCTTTGAGTAGATCCCAAAAAATCATCCCAAGTGTAAATCTTATTCGTCCATAGCATCCGCTCCAGTCGATCACCAATGCCGGGGATGTGTAAAAAAGTATGAGAGAGCATATTGTTATTCCTTTTCCTTAATCAATAAACATCAGGACAGTACCACTTCTTCTTTGAGCCGGGTGGCCCACACCGAAAAACTCTGCTCACTTCTGCTCATCGGCTTATTCATTATTTTTTTTCCAGTTCGAGTACCTACAAATCTCCTCCTTTAAATTAGGGGTAAACTTCTCATCGCTCCAATTGTTCATTAAAACATTTAAATCCCAAAACCGGACTTCCTGAATTTCTTTGTTATTAAAAAAAATCTCTTCATTGAATTGTCCCAGATAGGTCTTCACTATTTCAGTTTCAATCCGGGTACTCCAGATGTATTCGTATAAAAATTGTAAGAGGATACCCTCTATCCCCAATTCTTCTTGCATCTCCCGATAAGCCGCCTCTTTAAAATCTTCCCCCTTACTGAGATGCCCGCCTACGGAGCTATCCCATTTATCAGGTTGAACGTCTTTATTTTTGGCCCTTTTTTGCAATAAAAGTAAACCTGCAGAATTAAAAATCAAAATATGCACGGAACGGTGGATTAAGGTTGGATTTTGATGGCATTCGCTCCTTGAAGCAACTCCAATAATATCTTTATTTCGATTCACTATTTCTAATAATTCAATTTCATCAATCTGCTTAGCCATCTGTAAAAACTATCTTAAATATGTTACTATATGTTTAAAAATAAAAGATTAAGGAAATTATATATTATTTATCCATTTTGATCAATACCATCCAGACTAAGATTGCTAAGATTTCTCATTTTGATTTAAATTTCAGGGTTCAAGGTTACCCTTCAGAGTTTTGGGTTCCGGGTTCACAGGAAAAGATAACCCTGAACCTCTAAAGCTTTTTGGATATTTGTTCTGTTGCTCAAAATTCATTTTTATATTATCATGTATCATCTTTATTATTGTATGAACTAGTCAAAAAACATTAGACAGGATAACAGGATAAACCTGACAAGATCCTGTTAATGAATTGAATTTTATGACTTTTATATTTTTACCTATCATGAAGAGCATGAAATAAATAAAGGAATACAAAAATCTTCATGGTGAAATGAAAATTTTATCAGCTTAAGAGCTGTATTTATATTGCCCTTCATGGTGAAATAAAAAAGTGTAAACTAAGGAAAGAAGGATGACAAAAATGATCTTCTCAATCTTGTTATCCTGTCTAAAAATAGTTTAGTTAACTAACAGGTCTATTGTTAAATGAAAACCGGCGAAACTGCAAACATAAAAATTGAGGACCTCATTGTTGGCGGCGATGGTTTAGGTCGCCTTGACGGGAAGGTGATTTTTGTTCCCTATGCTGCGCCTGAGGAGCATTTAGTAATTTGTTTTACCTCTGTATGTCATGATTATGCAAAAGCAAAAATTATAAACATCATCAAGCCGTCTTCCTCAAGAATATCCCCCCTTTGTCAAGCTTTTGGAGATTGTGGAGGGTGTCAATGGCAACACCTCAACTATCCGCAACAGCTTCTGGCTAAAACGGAATTAGTTCGCCAAGCCCTTATTCGGGAAGGGAAAATTACTGAATTTCATATGCAGCCAATCATCCCTTCTCCTGAACAATTTCATTATCGTCATCGCATGCAATTTAGCGTAAATCATAAAAACCGCACTCCCCATATTGGTTTATATAAAAAGAAAACCCATGATCTGATTGAAATGGAAACCTGTTCTTTGGCCCATCCACTTATCAATAAGTTTCTTTTGCATATGCGAGAGGTGTTATCCCAGTATGATAATAAGTATATCCAGGGTATTGATATTACGGTAGATGATCAAGGGAAAAGTATACTCCCGGTTTTCCATTTTAAACGGGGCCATGAAGAAAACAGCAAACTCTTTGAAAACCTGAAAAATCGCATGCCGGAGGCAGTCGGGGCTCTAATAAAAATAGAAGAATATAAAAAACCGAAAATCATCCCTATAGGCCAACAGGAAATTCTTTACCCAACAGTAGGCCATGACTTGTATATTGGTCCTGAGACCTTTATTCAAGTGAATAGGGAAGGTAATAAAATTCTCGTTCAGGCAGTATTAGACCTTATTACCGACACAGTTTCAAAAAACAGCAAATTACTTGAGATGCACTGTGGAACAGGAAATTTCAGTTTGCCTTTAGCCAACCTGGTTGGTGAATTGACGGGGGTGGAAAATAATTCAGCCAGTGTTGCCTTGGCCAAAAAAAGTATGCAAAAATATAACATCACCAACTGCAGCTTTTATGAAAAAAGTGACCTCAAGGCAATGAAATTCTTCCACCGTTTTGATCACCGCTTTGATATACTTCTTGTTGATCCTCCCCGATGTGGTTGCAAAGAGATCCTTGAGTACGTCCCCAAATTGGGTATCCAACAAATTATCTATGTTTCTTGCAGTTTACCCACTCTGGCCAGAGATTTACATATTTTATCTCAGCTTGGGTTTAAGGTAGATGTCATTCAACCAATTGATATGTTTCCCCAGACTCATCATGTGGAATGCGTAACCAGGCTCATTAAAAAATCGAAACCGATGTAATTTTTTAGATTCACTAATCTAAAAAAAATATTTAGACAGGATAACAGGATAAACATGATTTTAAAATCCAGTCAATCAAAAAGATTTATCACAATCCCAAAAAGGTTATGGAATATAGAAAATTGACAGAACAAATTATCAGGTAAGCATATTATGTTTATCACAGGCTCTTTACAGCTTTTGAATAAAATTAATATGTTATAGCAATATTGCCGAAAGTGCGTTAGAAGCCTGTATCATATAATAAGATTTGGCTTTCTTGAAAGAATTTATGAGAAATGCATACTTATAGAACTGTATAAATACGGCCTTAATGCAGAATCATAAAAACCCATTACAGTCAAAACCAGTGAGCTTGATACTTAATCTTGGGATAAAATGATAGACAGGATTAAAAATTATCTTGTCAATCCTGTTATCCTGTCTAAAAATAACTAAATGCACAGGTTGAAAAATCGGAATGAGTTTTAAAATGAATGAAGAAAACAAAAAAAATCGACCCACCCTCTATCTTATTGATGGAAGCTCATATATTTACAGGGCCTATTACGCGCTTCCTCCTCTTTCCACTTCAAAAGGGTTCCCCACCAATGCGGTGTTCGGTTTTGCCTCTATGCTCTTTCGGGTCATTAAAGAGGACCAACCTGATTTAATTTCAGTAATCTTTGATGTTAAAGGTCCTACCTTTCGGCATGAGGTTTTTAAAGAGTATAAAAGTAACCGGCCACCTATGCCGGATGATTTATCCCTCCAGATTCCTTATATTAAAAAGCTTGTATTAGCCGTCGGCATCTCCTTACTTGAGATCCAGGGCTATGAAGCTGATGATGTTATCGGGACCATTACAGAAAAAATGAAGGATCAGTATAATATCCTCATCATTACCGGTGATAAAGATGCTCTTCAGTTAATCGACCCTCAGGTCTCGATATTAAGAGAGTTACGGCAGAAAGAGCGGGTCTTTTATGATGCAGAGAAAGTAAAAAATAGATATGGAGTAGGCCCGGAAAATATCGTGGACCTTCTCGCTTTAATGGGAGACAAGGTTGATAATATCCCGGGTGTGCCGGGAATTGGGGAAAAAACCGCCCGGGACCTTCTCCTGGAATTTGGCTCCCTTGAAAATATTCTACAACGCGCTTCAGAAATCAAACGGCCAAAATTACGAGAAAAAATCTTAGAGCATACCGAACAGGCCAAACAAAGTAAATTTCTGGCCACTATCCATAGAAATGTCCCCATAGAAATTATAAAAAAAGATTTTGCCATAAAACCTTATAAACAAAAAGACCTTATCCTGTTATTACGAGACCTGGAATTCTCCGCGCTCCTGAAACAGATTCCCAAAACCCTGCAAGAGGAGAAAAAAGAACCCCCTGAACATGAATATCACACAATCCTCGATCAGGGTCCTTTTGAAGATTTTCTCTCACAATTGCATAAAGTCTCTGAATTCGCCCTGGACACTGAGACAACCCACAAAGATCCAATGAGAGCAAAGCTGGTGGGCCTTTCTTTCTCCTTATCACTCCACCAGGCCTATTATATTCCCCTTAAACATCACTACCTTGCTTGCCCAAAGCAATTAGATCTTAAATTCGTCCTGGAACAACTAAGACCAATTTTAGAATCTGAAAAAATTAAAAAAATCGGCCAAAATATAAAATACGATTACCTTGTCTTGAGTCACTATGGTATCAAGCTTGGCGGGATCTCCTTTGATACCATGATTGCCTCTTATCTGCTTAACCCAAATAAACAGCAGCATAATTTAGAAACAATTGCCCTTGAATATTTAAGTTATCAAATGGTCTCGTATAAAGAATTAACGGGCACAGGAAAAAATGAAATTAATTTTTCACAAGTAGAGATTGAAAAGGCCGGCTTTTACAGTTGTGAAGATGCGGACATTACCTATCAAGCAAGCCGAATCCTTGAACCTCAGCTCCATCAGGAGGGCCTTGGCGATCTTTTCTATTCCCTTGAGCTTCCCCTAATTGAAATTCTTGCCTATATGGAGCAAAACGGAGTGAAAATCGATACAGAGGCTCTTTCCAAAATGTCCGGGGAAATTAAAAATCGGCTTTTTACTCTTAGTGAACAAATCTATTTTCTGGCAGGAGAAAAATTCAATATTGATTCCCCAAAACAATTGGCTTATATCTTGTTTGAAAAATTAAAATTACCCATAAAAAAGAGGACCAAAACCGGCCCTTCCACTAATGTTGAAGTTTTAACGAAACTGGCTGAAGAGCAGTTTGATCTTCCTATGCATATGCTGGAATACAGGCAGTTAAAAAAACTAAAATCAACTTATATTGATGCCCTTCCTTGCTTGATCCATCCCAAAACAGGACGGGTGCACACCTCTTTTAACCAATCAGTTACCGCTACGGGCCGATTGAGCAGCAGCGACCCTAATCTTCAAAATATCCCTATCCGAACGGATTTAGGAAAAAAAATCAGAGAAGCCTTTATTCCTGAAACAGGTTGTCTACTTCTCAGCGCAGATTATTCTCAGATTGAGCTTCGCATCCTCGCTCACCTCTCCCAGGATCCCATCCTTATTGATGCCTTTTTAAAGGGTGAAGATATTCATACCCGCACTGCTTGTGAAATCTTTGATATATCCCCAAATCAGGTGAATGGGGAAATGCGCAGGAGGGCCAAAGTAGTCAACTTTGGCATCATCTATGGCATGAGCGCTTATGGTTTAGCCAAGGATCTGGGGATTGATCGCACTACTGCAGGCGAGTATATTGACCATTATTTTTCTCGATATGCCGGAGTCAGGGCCTTTTTAGACAAAACCATTCAACAAGCTAAAGAAACAGGGTACGTAACTACTTTGTTTCACAGAAAACGACACCTCCCGGAACTTTTATCTTCTAATAAAAATAATCAACAAACAGCAGAGAGAATGGCCATAAATACCCCGGTACAAGGAACAGCAGCCGACCTGATTAAACTGGCCATGATTCATATTTATAAAAAGTTGCAGCAATTTCAGCCTTCCACTAAAATGATTTTACAGATACACGATGAATTACTTTTTGAGGTGCCGGAAAAAGAAATCGAGGAAATCCGGAATATTGTTCGATTAGAAATGGAGGAGGTCCTTTCCTTGAAAGTCCCACTCAAGGTTGATATAGGAATTGGCACTTCCTGGGCTATGGCCCATTAATGAGATGATTTAAAACCAGCCAAACTCTTATCTATTCTCTCATTAAGCTAAAATTTAATGATGGGTTTAGATCACTCCATCTGATCCAATTAGCAATGTATATGAATTGCCGGCAAGGGATTATTGGCGGAGAATTGCTGTTCTGTGAGCATTCCCATTAGACGTATTACTTTTAATTGTGTACATTCATATTAGACGTATTACTTCTAATATGCTATAATTAATATTTAAAATATTATAATAAAACCTTACACCTTCAAAGGGGACACCATGGCTTTTTCCCGAAAAGTATTAATTTTTCTATATGCAACAGCTTTTTTGTTTATCTGCACCCCAAATCGCCTCATTCATGGTGCCTCGTCTTCTCCTGACACCCTCAATATTCTTTTAATAACTATTGATACTCTAAGACCGGATCATCTGGGATGTTAT
Source organism: Pseudomonadota bacterium (assembly GCA_030605265.1). Taxonomy (GTDB): domain Bacteria; phylum SZUA-182; class SZUA-182; order DTGQ01; family DTGQ01; genus JAUWIR01. The sequence goes on from JAUWIR010000098.1 coordinate 7,728, forward strand.
GGATACAAAGACATTAAAACCCCAAATATTGACAAACTGGCCGGCGAGGGGGCCCTCTTTACCAATGCTTACTCCCCGGTACCGCTTACTCTGCCCTCCCACACTACCATAATGACCGGGCAGTATCCTCTACAGCACGGAATTCAAGATAATGGTACTTTCATACTCAAAGATACGGCTATTACCTTAGCCGAGATCCTGCATAAACAAGACTATACTACTGGCGCCATAATAGCTTCCTATGTTCTGGCCTCTGATTTTGGCTTAAACCAGGGATTTGATTTGTACGATGATGACTTTAATAACAATAATGAAGAACCGGGCAAACGGATAGAATCCTATAGAGAGGGAGAGGTCATTACTAAGCTGGCTAGTAAATGGTTAAAAAGGAAGAGAAAGAAAAAATTCTTCCTCTGGGTCCACTTGTTTGATCCTCACACCCCTTATAAACCCCCTGCACCTTTTGATAAAGAATATAAAAATCCTTATGATGGAGAAATTGCTTACACAGATCAATGTGTAGGCCTTCTTTTGGATAAACTCAAGTCCTTAAAACTTCTCAAGAAAACCTGTATTATTATTGTCGGCGATCATGGTGAAGGGCTCTGGGAGCATGAAGAGGAAACTCACGGACTCTTTATCTATGATACCACCATAAAGGTCCCCTTTATTGTCTATAATCCGACACTAATTCCAAAAGGAATGACTATAGATTCTCTCACTTCCACTATAGACATTATGCCGACAATTTTGGATATTTTAAATATTAACCTACAAGATGCTCCCATCCAGGGAAGGAGTTTAGTTTCCCTTCTCACAGGAAAGAAAAAATGGGCTAAATTAAATTTTTATTGCGAATCACAATACTCTCAATTAAATTTTAATTGGGCCCCTTTGGAAGGTATAATTACCCCTGACGGCTGGAAATACATTCATGCACCCAAACCGGAGTTGTACAATCTGCAGAAAGATCCCCGGGAAAAAGATAATCTTTTTTCTAAAATGGGGGGAAAAGCACAATTTTTAAAAAAAGAGATGGAAAATTTAAAACAAAAATTAACAGTTCCTTTTCAATCGCAAGAGAATTCTCAACAGATTGCTCTGACCGACAAGATGAGAGAAAGGCTTCAAAGCCTTGGATATGTCTGTTCCGGCAGTGCAGTAAAAAAAGATACTAAAAATAACACCACACAAACCCTTGCAGATCCAAAAGATAAAGCACATATCCTTGTTCTTATAGATAGGGCCAGAGAAGCGGAAGGAAAAGGGCACTTTGACCAGGCCATCATAAAATACAACCAAGCGCTCAATGAAGATCCCAATAATAAAATGGCCCTCTACTCGCTTGGATTAGCTTACCAAAAAATTGGCAAACCTCAAGAGGCTGTAGAAAAGATAAAAAAAGTAATAGAACTTGATCCCGGGTATTTCAATAGTCGCCACATCTTGGGTATATTGTATGATCAACTGGCCATGCCTCAGGAAGCTATACATGAATATAAAGAAGCTATCCGTATAAATCCTCAATTCGCTAATTCCTATAACAATCTTGGCATGGTCTATATGAAAATGAATAATTGGGAAGCCGGTATAGAGCAATTCAATAATTGTCTGTCACTTTTCCCTAACTCAATTTTAGGTTCTATTACCCATGCCAATCTTGCGGGAGCTTATATACAAAAAGGAAAGGTAGAAGAGGCTATTGAAGAACTTCAAAAATCCATCAGCATTAATTCAAATAATCGGGACGCTCATATACAACTTGCTGACACTTATTTTCGTATAGGAGATATTAAAGGGTCTATTAGTGAATGGAAAAGGATAGTTAAAATTTGGTCGGATGATCACATATCCTGTTTCAAACTGGCCAATTTATTCTTAAACATAAACAAACCTGATAAGGCAAAAAAATATCTTAAAAAATGTCTTCAAATAAAACCCGACTTTATTGATGCAATGATCTTACTGGAACGAATCTCAGGATAACTTTTCAACCTTTGTAATCAGATTTCTAGATGCACTAATGTAAAAAAATATTTTGACATAATAAACATTTAAATCCGGTTAACCAAAAAAATTTATTAGAATTGTGTAAATGCAGCCTTAATGAGAAATCACAAAAACCTATTACTTAGAGTCTATAAGATAGAAAAAATAAAATTGAGATCAAGCATAAAGTCAAACAGCTATTGTAAATGATAGACAGGATTAAAAATTATCTTGTCAATCCTGTTATCCTGTCTAAAATAGTTAATTGCACAAGGTGTAATTTTTGAAGGTTTTCTAGCGGCACAGCGAGGATCAGTTTTTTTCTGATCCCCGCTCTAAAGAATGATTATTGACCAAAGATCCTTATCTCTTTAATACCTTCCCACATTCCATGCAAATTACATTTTGCCCACGCCTTTAAAGGGCCATGTGCATGAGATAATTTGACTTTGAACCTGGCAGTGGGATAAGAAGCCCCCCCTGAAAAATGTGTTCTGCCCAAAAAAGTATCTCCGCAATAAAGTTCAATCCACTCAA
>JAUWIR010000186.1 GCA_030605265.1 Pseudomonadota bacterium
GCATCAAGGACCTCAATAATCTCTAGAAACAGCTCTCGTTCCCGGGTGTCTCGTTCCGACTGAAGAGAGTTGAGGGTGAAGGTTACATCGGCAATTTTCTTCTGAAAATCTATAAGCTTTTGATTGATATACTGCTTGGCCGGGGTATCTTGAGGCATAATCAATCCTCTTTGATAGTATTGATGGTATCAATGGTATCAAAGGTAGTAAGCAAGGGAAGGTCATGAGAGGGAAGGTCATGATGAGATTTCGGGTCATTAATTATTATAGCTTCTTTCACCCACTTTTGAATATCCAAAAAATAGATGAATTCCGCTGCTTTTCGGGTAGTGGGGTCCATCAATTCCTTTTGCGCTTGGACAATCTCTCGGGCAGAGAACTTTCTCTCCTGAAGCGCTCTGGTTACCGCCAGGAGAATTTCCTTTGAAGAGACATCTCGATGTACCTTGAGTATTCGAAAGGGACTCATTTTTAAACCTCCTCCTCGTCAAGGGCTTCCAATTCATCTAAAATAGTATCTAAAATCGGGTGTGCCGGGTCAATTTTCTCACATTGGTTATAAGCATCACCTAAAAAGGCGGCCTTTTCTTTGGTATTAAGAGAGGATTCATCTAAGTTATCAATGGCGCTTTCCACAAAATCAAAAAAAGCCTCCTCTACTTTCAGATTACCGGCTTCAAGAACTACACTGGCCGCTCTCTTAATATTCCCTTTATAAAAAGCCCTATCTAATTCCTCAAATTGATATTTCGACTGAAGCTCCTTCAGCGATGTCTTGACATGTTCGTTTTCAGGAAAAAGCTCCAGGGCTTTTTTACAAATTCGCTCAGCATCAGCGGCTTTGATGACCCCTTCATCATACAATGCTTGCGCTTTATAGTTCATGATATAAGAGGTGATCTTTAAAAGCGCCTCTGACCTATGGGAGCGAAGGATTGATTGCAGGACCTGGTCCGCGCAGATTAAAAGCTTTGAATCATGATCGATTTCATGGACCAGGGTTACTAATTCTTCCTCATATTTGGGGAATTTTTTTACCAGGGGCAAGGCTTGAGAAAAATACTTTTTCGCCTCAACTTCCCCTTGTTTCAATTTTTCTTTGCCCTTAACAAAAAAAAGTTTTTGGCGAGTGTACTCCACAAAAATGTTTTCTGATTTTGCCGGAAGAGCAGCTAAAGCCTCTTCTATTCTATTATTCTTTAAAAGAAGACAACTTTGACGGGCCATAGAAAATAAACTTCCCACCTTCCAAAATCCTTCGTTTTCGCCCCACGAGGGAACCAAGGCATCCAAACGTTCAACTATCCGATCAGAAAGACTAAAGCGCTCGGCAAACCCCGGAGTGCAGATGACCTCCTTAAGAGCTTCATCCTTTTCAGCTATTTCAGCGAGAAAGAGGATGGCCTCCTGTTCAGTCTCCCATAAGGCAAGCAGTTCTTCAAGCAGATCATCCTCTGCCTGAGTTTTATAGAGATTCACCAATTGACTGAATCTTTGCTCAAGATCTTGAGTTAAGGCATTGTCTTTTTCCGGAGGGCCTTCTCCTATGCTCTTGGATGAGAGAGGAAAATGATATTTTTTATTATGAATGACGGTAAGCCAAAGGGGAATAGCTTGCAAAAGATAGGTTATGTCTTTTTCCCCCAGCTGATAATACATCTTAGCCATAACCAAAGGGAAAAACTCTTCCATGTCCCCTCGCGCCTCACAGGTGTGTAAAAAGTCCAGGATGGCGGCATGTTTTCCCCGGGCCCATAAATCTTCAAGATGATGAAATTTCATGTGCATAACACAATTGCGCACAATAGGGATGGGACAAACTGCCAAAAGATCAAGGGCATCTTGATAGGCAGACTCAAATTCTTTAATATTTTTTGACTTTTCCAAAAGATCATGAACAGCCAAACTCATCAGGGTGTGTTTTTGTTGCGCAAGGTCAGGGGAATCCCCCTTTATTTTGTCCCATTGTCTGATGGCCCTGCCGTAATGCCCTGCCTTGGCCAGAGCATAGCCGGCATAGTAATGGACCTCCGGTGAGTCTGTTGAGGAGGCAGTTAGAATATCCGCTGCCTCAAGGTAATTTCCTTGCTTTATCAAACAAATGCCCAATCGATCTATTGCTTCTGTATACTCACCCCACTTCAGGGCCTCTCGGTACTGAGCAACTGCTTCATCATAGCGTAACTCAGCCTCGGCCTTGCGGGCTTGACTGAGGGATGGCTTGGGCAATTTTCCCTGCAGCTTTTCAACCAGGGACCTTACCTCTCCAGTCTCCCATATAGCCAAAGATTCACGAAAAACCGCCAAAGCTTCTTTAAGTTTTTGTCCCTCTGTAATACATACCCCTCCTTGAGGAGTCCCTGTGCGCGAGAAACCTTTTGGGCATTTTCTTCACACTCCTGAATCTTCTTTTCTATATGCTCAGAGGGGACCATTTGATTGGCCAGGGTGAAGTGATGTTTGGCAGAGCCGAATTTTTCCGTCTGGAAAAGTCTTTCAGCCTTTTCCAGCACTGCCTGGCACTTCTTTTCCATCTCCCTGTCCTCTGTTGAGGATACTTCTCTTCTCTCTTTCCTCTCCTGCTTAACTCTTTTATCTTTTTTCTTCTGCTTTTTCTTCACTTGAAAAATAGACCTCGTCAAATAATAAAAAATTTTGAAAAAAATTCAACCTGGGAAATTACTTATTTTTACCATAAAAATTCCCATTGCAGTAAAAATTATATTTTACTAAATACTATTTTTATTTAGACAGGATTAACAGGATAAACAGGATTTTATTTTTTCTTATCCTGTAAATCCTGTCTATAAATTTTCCAGGAAAAGGCCCCTAGAAAGCCAAATCCCATCTTATTATAAACACGATATTCACACCCAACTTATATTCCATATAAACTCCTTGAGGCTGTGATAAATCTTTTAGATTAACTAGATTTATATCTTGTTTATCCTGTTATCCTGTCAAATATTTTTTCTATTAGTGAATCTAAAAATCTAATTGCACAGTTTGAAAAAACCTTTATAGGAAATGCTCTTTTTCCTCTTTTAATAAAATCATCACTCTCTGCCCCACCGCAAGGCGCACGCCCGGATTTATCCGCTGAAGGAGAGAGGGCTTTTGCTCAATAGGTTTATAAAACTTTTTAGATATACTCTCCCAGGTATCCCCTGTTTGCACCTGATAGTAAAAATATTTCCCTGAGTCGCTTTCCTGAAGGTATTGAGAAAAAATTCCGGTTACCTCCTCCTGGCTCTTGAGTATTTTAAGCCACTGTTCAGCCTTAATTTCATAAATATTCACTGTGGGATTCATGGCCAGGAGAACAGGATAATAGCGCCCATGCTGATAAAAGCGCTCTGAAATGTCCCAGAGGGTGTCTTTATCTGTTGTCTCATAGAAAAATAATTCCGGCCACCTATTCTCAGGAGGGGAGGAACCGGGATCTTTTGCTTTGACTATGCTCATCAACTCTTGTATTTCTTCCTTTACCGCCTTAAGTGAGGTTGACATTCCGGATTCAAGACGCCCTAATAGGGATTTAATTGATTCACCCTCTAGCCTGGATGGTTGCCGATATTCCCGATATTCCCTTAACATTTTTTGATTATCGGCTATTGCCTGGGCTATTTGTTGATTTTGCCGGACTACCTTCACCATCATATACCCTAGCCAACTTAAGAGAAGCACAAGACCCACTACCACCAAAACCCAAAGAACAAAAATTTTCCTTTGATTACCGGCTTTGGTTTTCTCTTCCCCCATCCCTTCTAAAACCCGAAAACAGGTTAAATCAGCATTACACTGAGGGCACTGTAAAGTTTGGGGAGAAAGATTTTCTTTTCCGCAAATTGGACAGGTTTGCACTTTTTCTTTTCTTTACCTGGTAATCCCCTTCTCTACTCGTTGCGTCTGCCATTTTTCAATTTCCCTAATCTTCATTATTTCAGGATTTATCTCTTCAGCCAACCTGTGGAACTCTTTCATATCCCTATTCTCCAAGGCCCCCTGCATATTATTCATATGACTGGATATTCTCTCCGCTTCAGCAGAGTTGCGGCTCTCTCTGTAATAAGAATAAACCCTGTCTAATTCCATAAAAAGAGCGGCAATCGGTTGTTTTTTGATTTCAGCGCTAAGATCGCCCATTCCTTTTTTAATTTCTTGATAACGCCCGGATCGATTGCTCTTTTCCAGGTTTTTCAATTTAATTTCTAATTGCGGCACTGCCTCAGGATGGATATAAGGGCGCCAATTATGCAGCATTAGTTCGGCATAGCTCATAATACCAGTGGGCGGTTCGTCGCCTTTCAGGATCTTTTCCGCCGTATCCAGGCCCCCTTTGGCTTGATTAAATTCTTTTTCCCTCACTTGCCCGGTTTCAGAATCGACAATATGATTGATATCATGAATAATGTTTACTGAGCGAAGGACAAAATCCTCTATGGCATAAATTGTATATTTAGTACTGTTTGCATCTTGAATCATCTCCTCAAGGGACAAAAATAACTGTTCGTCCTCTTTCCCTCGTGAAAGAGTTCGGGAAATATGAATTTTGGGTTGGTCCTTCATTTTGGCGGATACTTCAATAATATTACTCTCATCAATCCGAAAATGACAAACAACCTCGCGTTTCGTCTCCCCCTCCACTTCTTTTTGGATATCTTCTTTTGTTTTTTCAATCCCCAACCATAGATCTCCTATTGATTCTTCCTGTTCATTGACCAGATTAAAAAACCGCAAATGCACCAGACTTTGCTCAGTATCCACTAATCGAAATATTTCTGTTTTTTCCACAGGAAGGGGGGTGTTTTTGGCTACCAGTAAATAACGCGGAGTATCCTCAAGACAAATATAATAATCATGAGCAGCTGAGTGAACAATATCTAACACGCCGGTTTCCACAAGATACTTTTCCAAATCAAAACCACAGGACTTGCAGGCATGATCATTTTGATTTACAGATTCTCCGCACTCAGGACATTCATAATTATCCGATAATCGGTGGGCTAAAATAGCCGCACCCTCTGACACTGAAAGCATCGGCCTTTGATGCACCATCGCCTTGTCCGCGCCAAAACGATCCCCCACTTTTTCCTGAACAAGAGGGATACAAGAAGAACCGCCCACCAACAACACCTTATCGATCATATCAGGGGTAAAATGAAGGCCCTGTATAAGTTCCTCCATAAGCTGAATGGTCCTTTCAATGAGAGGGGAAATCAGGGCCTCGAATTCCGCCCGGGTAATCTCAACATCAACATCAATAATATCTCCAGCGTCATCTTTTAATAAACCCAGGATATCAAAGGAGGCCGTATCTCTTTCACTTAATTCGACCTTGGCCCTTTCCACTTTCTCATGCAACTCTCCCAAGAAACGATTTTTCTTTTCAACAGGTATTTTTTGAAGCAATTCTTTTACTTTTATTTCCGGGTATTCCTTTTCTACTAAACCATAGACATGCTCAATAAGAAGATTATCAATATCGTTGCCTCCCAGCCACATATCCCCGCCTTTGGCCTGTTCAATGAACTGGCCTTCGGCCATAGTGAGGATCGAGATATCAAAGGTGCCCCCGCCAAAGTCATATACCATAATAGTATGAATTTCCTTATCCCTTGATTGATCAACCCCAAAGGAAATGGCCGCTGCTGTTGGCTCCGGTAATAAGCGCTGGACTTTAAACCCTGCTGCGGCTGCCGCTATTCTGGTGGCATGTTTTTGCTTATCATTAAAATAGGAGGGAATGGTAATCACTGCATGAGACACTTCCTCACCAAGCGCCTCTTCTGCATCGTGCTTAATTTTTTTTAGAATTTCCGCGGAAATTTGCTCAGGTGTGTGCTCTTTGCCGCTAAGGACAACGGCAATACTCTGTTCTGTGCCGGAAGACAGCTGTTTAATTGTGTAACTGACTTTCTGCTCTCTGATAATCTTTTGGACCTCATCATGAGAGGAACTTCTGCCTATAAGACGCTTTATGGAGACAATGGTATTCTCAGGGTCTTGTTTACGCCAGGCCAGGGCATCCCGGCCAACAATATACTGTTTTTTTCTTCGGGTGACACAGGAGGGAGTTAACTCCTCTTGTTCCGAATTCTTGAGGACCTGCATATGGACCTTCTTGATGCCGAACACAGTATTGGTTGTCCCAAGATCAATTCCTATGGCTTTGCCAAAAACATTATTCTCTTTACTTTTGTTATCCGCACTTTCCTTATCTGCACTCTTGTTATCTGTCTTTCCAAAGCGTGAGATAGCTTTAAAAAACCCACCTTTATTATCCTTTGGCATAATATAATTCCTTCCTCCGGTTTAAAAAAATTCATGAATATTAATTCCTCATAGGTAATTCCCTTAAGAAATAAATCTTATTATACATCTAAATTTTCCATCAAAAAAGTAAAATTATGATAATTTCTCCTTTTCCTCAGAAAACAGTTCTCTAAGAGGCGATAGATTTAATTATCATTAAAGCATTAATACTTTAACAAAATTTGAGCTTGATCATATCACTCCCACAAGTTATAATTTATCTTCTTGACGGTTTATTATTTTTGAAATGATTTATGGAGATTGGAGATAGAAAATGGGACATGAAAGGAAACTAATGATGACTCTAACCGGAGAGGTATATCAGCCGATCAGGGTCCATTATGATTTATTTGACAAGAGTATGGCGCTAAGTGCATTTTCCAGACTCCGGTATATAGACTTTGATTCCAGCCAAAACAGATGGGTATGGCTATATGATGCAGAGGCAAAGAGATTAAAATTCAAAAATTCCTATTTTGATATACCAAAGAAAAAACGACCAATTATTCTTGCTTCTATTTTCTTTAGAGAAGAAGGTCAAATGTTTTTCGATATACGATCACACAAAAGGGCAACACAAGCGATTGTATTTTTTGATAGATATATTAAATCCAAAGCAGCCAAAGTTACTGATATCAGTATAGTGAATAGGTTATTTGACGGTTCGGAGGGGCTTCCCCCGTTGCTGGATATTTACTTTAATAGAGATGATCTCACAAGAGTTAATCCGGAGGAGGCCTTAGAAGAGTTTAAAGCAATATTTAAAGGGTCCGGCACTGCTGATAAAAGGGAGTTGGCTTTTTCTCTTGTGGAGAAAAAAATGAAGGAACCTTTTCCGGAAATAGAAAGGTTTCCTGCCCATTTCTATGAAGACGGCATTTCCGGCTTAGAGACTGCCTTGGAAATTAGACGAACAATAGCTAAGCAACATTGGCTTGGCAATACAGATTATACATTTTCAGACCTTATAGCAAAAGTTTTCCAATAAAAATGACGCTTGTGCCAATAAATCCGGACATTTTCAGATATATAACCTAATCATTTGAATGGGAGGAGTAACTATGGCTGGTTATAATAAAGTTATTTTAATAGGGAATTTAACCAGAGACCCGGAGGTAAAATATTTGCCAAGTGGTTCACCTGTCGCCACCTTCGGACTTGCTGTAAACCGAAGGTATACAGCAAAAGAAGGTGAAAAAAAGGAAGAAGTGAATTTTTTCGATATTGAAACCTGGAATAAAACAGCGGAAATGTGTGCTGAATATTTGAATAAAGGCAGGGCTGTATTGGTTGAAGGCAGACTAAAACAAGACAGGTGGGAGGATGAGAACGGCAATAAACGTTCGAAACTCAAAATAGTGGCCCTAACTGTTCAGTTTTTAAGTGGAAGAGGTGATGCACAGGGCAGTAGTGACGCACTATACGATGATTCCGGGGCGCTATCAGTGGATAATAGTGGTGGGCCGGATAATAGTGGTGGGCCGCCTCCTGACAGTCAAGCGCCATTTTAAAACCAAGATTAACCAAAGGAGTCTGTTGAGCCGTTGAGCTGTTGAGCTGATACGCTGCATAAATAAAATGAAAATTTCGGTATCC
>JAUWIR010000222.1 GCA_030605265.1 Pseudomonadota bacterium
TCGCTTTTTAACCTTATCCGGATTTCTTGGATGCAATCACTTCCACCAGGAGAGGTAAATTTGGCCTTGATGTAAGCTGTCCCAATTCTCTTGCCGGCGATGTATTCTATCATAGCCTCACCGGATTTGTCGGTATTTTTCGTCAGCGCCTTACCTGATTTTCCATTTACAAAAAGGTCCCCCTCACCCTCTAAATGAAAAGTAACCGCTTGCCCTAAAACAGGTAAACCTGCAGCATCAACAACTTGCGCGTAAATTTTTGCTCTGCTGACCCCGTCTGCAGTTAACCAAGACCTATTGGCCCAAAGCTGGAGAAAATATTTACTTCTTCCCAGAAACCGTGCCCTGCTTGGAAGATCAAAAACTTGAAAGGTAAATTCCTCTTCAATATATGAGGTAATATACCCTAGACCAACATCCCCCGTATTTATGTCTTCGGCTCGAATGATAACCGTTTTCGCAGCAAAACCGGAAATATAAGGAACATTAATAATCCCTTGATAATCCGTATGCAATCGACTGAAATTATCAAAATAACCGAATTTTTCGTCTCCTAATTGCCCGATGCCGACAATACCTGAATACTCATCAAAGGTAGTAAATAAATCAACCACTATTTCTCTTTGAGCAAGTCCATTCTCCCGAGCATCTTTGACCTCAATTTTTACATCGCTTCCGGATTTTTCATCAGCGCTCAGAGTCTCGGGAGTACAGGTAACACTGATTTTCAAATTCGTATCAATGGTTATAAGGTCTGCAGCCTTCACAGGAGAGGAGATCATCCCTTTATGATTTACTAAATAGGCCGTAGCCGGCGCCTCCAGCAAGTGATCTCCTTCTTGAATTTCATAAATTCCTTCATAGATTCCCGGTTCTTTTTCCTCCAGGGGAATTTGCAAACGAGGAGTCAGCATAAGGTGACGCTCTCCAATTTCATTCTTCACGGCAATGGCCCAAAACCCGCCTTTATAATCAATAATTTCATAAGAAAATTGGGGCCCCGCCCTTTCATCAACCGGGGTAATAGCGCTTAGGTTTGAAAAGAGGGATAACTGATGATATATTTCATAAGAAGCAATGGGATGATCCTGACCGAATTTTTCCCTTATCAAATCCGGGTCCCAACTCAATTTAACCTCAGTTGATTTATTGGACCTTATTACCTCAGCCCCTAAATCTACAAAGGCAGTGCAGTTTGCTTCTCCCTCAACGTAAAAGGTGAGTTTGTCTTTGGCGATCAGAGGGTCATTTCCGGCTAATTGCAAGGCGTTGTGTTCAAAGTAGGCAATCTGCGGAGGATCAATGACCGCATCTTTTGTATTAATGGTAATGAGGATATCCGTGGTCAATCCGGTAGAGTTTCCTGCAGCATCAGTTAAGGTAATTTTTAAAAGTTTTGCTTCCAGGTCATCTCCCTCTTGAACGGTATATTCGGCAAGATAAAGGCCCGATTCTATTTCCTGAAATTTTTGCTCAATTTTACCAGTGTCTCCTAAGGTAAATTCCCCCTCTGCTCCAGCCTCAGCAATCATGTGGATAATAACGGCGTCTTTTGCCCGTTTTGTGCCTGGCTTGCTTATCTCTTTTACTGATATAATTTCCGGTGGGTGTTCGTCAGGCCGAGTTACCACAAACAAACAGTTACCTGCTACACCTTTATTTCCTGCTTTATCACAAGTTACCAGAGAATAATAATATCCCTCCTCAGGGAGAATTGAGCCGTCGCAAAAGACTGTTTCATGAGGGCTAATTTCCCCTCCCAGCAGATCACCTTCTCCGGGTTTATCCTCTAAAGACCGGTATAAGGCAAGATGATCGATATCTTTTAAAGCGTTTCCAGGAATATACCACTCCATACAGACCATCTGAGATGTAACCTCTGCCGGTTCAATTAAAGGAATTATTGGAGGCGCAATATTGTCAATAGTAAGGGACCCCTCTAAAACCTCAGAGGCACATTCTTTGCCGGTTTGATCCTTAAGGGTGGCAATAATTGAAATATTCGACTGATTGATTTTTTTCGGAATAGTAAATTTCCCATAATATAATCCCTTGTTCTCCACCTCTATAAGAGGAATATTCAGCATTGTATTTTCTAATGAAGCGAAGGCTTCTTTCCCTGTAGCCCCCTGTAAAATAATGGTCAGGGTGTCTCCTGCTTTTAAGGGGTATCCTCCGGAATCTTCCGTAACAGAGATGATGTAACAATCATCATCACACAAAACAGGGATACACCTTTCATAAGGATAGGATGCCTCATGCCCCTTTTTATCGATAGCAGCCACAGAATAACAATAGGTTTCTCCATATTCAACCTTTTTATCAGTAAAGTTTGTCTCTTCCGGCAAAGCTACTTTCTTAAGCTTGATATAAGAGGCAATATCATTCTTGCTGTTACGCCTGTAAATAGAATACCCAACTACATTTTTTTCTGTTGAAGGCCCCCAGGAAATTATCACGGCATAGGCCCCTCCTTGGCAAACAGTAACCGCCTCAAGTCCTTTTACTGCTTCTTCAAGAGTATTCGCTTCTTCAGGTAAAAAAAACACTGGAGTTGCCCCAATTATTGGCGAGGGTTCACTTTCTTGATAGTCTAAGTTTACTGAAGTTAATTTATAATAGTAATTTTTTCCGACAATGACTTCATCATCCCTATATTCTCCCTGTGTATCCGGAATACAGGCTATCTTTTCATATTTCCCGTCTGGTAATTCCGATCGATAAAGAATATACCCACGTAACCGGCTATCCTTCACCTTGTCCCAGTTTAAAAGAACAAACCTCTCCTCTCCCCTGGCTGTGAGGTTTTGAGGAGGAAAAAAAAGCGCCAAGGCTTCAATGGTTTTTGATCTCGGGCTTTCCAAACCGTCCTTATCAACTGTGGTTAAAGCGTAATAATAATTCTTCCCAAATTCGATCTGCCCATCGATAAATTGAGCAGATCTCACAGCATAATAATTTATCCTTTTAAATTCATCCTCTTGACCGGAATTTCGATAGATATTATATCCTAAAATTTCTTTGGCCTCTATAGGCTCCCCGGAAACTCTGCAGCTGGGTTTTGCCCATTGAAGATATACCCCGGCCCTTTGATACTCAACATAGATTTCCCCCCGGGCCGTATTGAAGGTTCCAATTATGCACAGAATTACCCCTATACCCATTGCACATCGAATTAATCCGTTATAAACCATTTTCTCTACATCCCAATTTCAACAAATTTTTCTTTCAAATATAGGCACTCTTCATTTCAGTTTACCCTTTTTATTTCACCATGAAGTTTAGGCATCCTTCATTTATGCCCAAAAGTAGTTGACACTTTTTTTAATATTTTTTATTATTTCATTTCCTTCATGCTCTTCATGGTAAAAAAAATAAAAAGTCATAAGTGTAAAATTCGGTCATGAAGGCGGCAAAGGAGGGAATTTCCCCATAAATTTCACCTCATAGAAAAACTCATGTAAGTTTCCCTTCTCTCTTAGAGCTTGAATCTTTAAATATCGAGCATTCCGGGGGGAAGAAAAACCAAATTCATGCCACCCGGGGGCAAAAGGTTCCGCCTTAGAAAATATCTGTTCTTCAGAAATTAATGCCCATTCATCAACAAAAGTATTATTTTTGGAAACCCAGATATTTAATTTTATATCATCATCAAACCTCCCAGTATAAATTTGCACCTGAGAAATCCGGCACTCATAAGCTCCCCCGGTTAAATCATATATTATCCTGGCGCCTTCCGGATCTGGGCCGCCGGGGACCCAATTGGTATTTGTTTTCCCGTCAATAGATGCGGTATCAGGAGAATCAGGACGACCGGGAAAGCTGGACCAAACAACCTTTTTCGGGCTATAAAAGTTTGGATCACTCTGCTCAAAAGAGCCCCAAAGAACACAGGCCCCGCTTAACAGGTTATTTTCCTTATCTTTTATGATTGATCCTAAGGTAATGGTATCACCCACAGCTACATCAAAAGGAGAACTTAACACTATTGATAAGATATTATTGATATTAGGATCAGCCCAACTTGCTACTATATTCTCACCCCAGATGTGCCCGTTATTTAATTGCAAAGCATCATTAATGTTTCCGGAATCTAACCCAGGTCCATCAGTAGCGCCTGAAAATTCAACTGTAACACCCGGTCTATCATCTGCATAGGCCCCAATCATTGAGCAATCAAATGTCCCTGATATAAGGCAGGTAGAATTGGGATCCATGGGAAAATCAGTATTTCTTTTCTTTAAAAGTGCACCAGGCTTTATTTTTATTGTATCTCCCCGGGTGATGTTGGCCCCTGAAGGATCTTTCCAGGTGATTGTTAAGGCATGATAACTAGCATCTCCATTGGGATCCGACCATTTAATTTCAAAATCTTGCCCCCACTCTCGTTGAGTTTCCTCTGCTCGGTCAGGGTCTTCACATACCAAAAATGTATTTCGCACAGTTTCAGATGAAACAACCTCAGTACCATTCGTCATAGTATTGAAAATAATAATAAATTGATCTCCCGAACCAAACCCCATGCCGCCTTCGATAGAGTTAACTGCTATGGCATCTTTTATTTTAAACTCCAGTTTCCTTTCATAATAACTCCTGCCGCCATGGCACATATTGCAAACTTTAGTGTAGAGAATAATCCCTTTCCCTCTGTACCCCGGGAACATCTCGCCTCCTCTACTAGCCTCCAAGGTTATGTCTTTTGGTGGTAAGGGGGCCCCACCGGAATCAGTATTACAGTAATAATGAAAGTTAAAACCAGGCACCTTATCCTCTGTGCCCGAAGAACTGATCAATTCTCCATGACGCAGCATCCTGGCAGACGGGGAGCCGTGAACATTGTGGCAAGCAGGACAACTGATAGCTGAATCCGGATCGGGTGAATCGCTCCAACTGGAGAGCCAATATTTTAAAGTCCCACCTGGACCTCGTGAAATGAGATGGTAAGTATGTAAATTGGCCACATAACAATCAACTTCTTCCGGGCATTCACTTCCATCTTTATATCTTTTCTCAACAGGATCATACCAAATATAAAACTCGCGCTCATAAAAATTTGTTTTGGGCATCAAGGCCGGATCATTCCCGTACTTGGCATATCCTGCTTTTTCATCAGCAGATAAACTATTAGTAAATTTCTCATATGCGGCATCCCATAACAATTCAAACCGATCATGGCATTTAAAACAGAGAGCAAATTCCTGCCACTCTGCCAAAGGGTTAAGGTTACGCCCTCTCCTTGGAATATACAGAGGTCTGTTTGGATCGGAAATTTCCATAATTTTTTTCAAGCGATATCCCTCTTTATAATTTCTATCACCTGCCGAATAGGTACGATTATCATGGTTAATATGCTTTTCCTCTGCATCATGGCAATCAGTACACAATGCGCCTGCACCCGGTCCACTCGATGCCGGATACTCTTGGTCCCTCCCCAGGCCGTGCCCAGTAATAAAATATCCGTACCCTCTTCCATAATCATTGTCTGCATTTACATTGCCGGCTATATTCGGTGCAAAAGTACCTTTCCCATCATTACTTGGTTTGCTGTAAGCAGGTTGATTATCATGACACCCCAAACACCACTCCTTCTTTTCCCGATTAAGTTCCTTGGCTTTATCTTCAGATGAAGAATAGACCATTGAAGATCCACCGGACCAGTTGGCCTTTGCTCCATAAACAGCATTATTCACGCCATCGTAATCTCCTTCATTGCCATGGCAGGAATCACAAACGGTTGTTTTCTCTGTGGGGTAAGCTTTACCTTGACTTGGGTCATCTTTAAAACTCACCTGGCCGTCACAATGGGTGATCCCGTTATATACATGACATACCTCACAATCTCTTATCCTAGGCCCTCGATCGGCAATATAATGCACATAATGACTTGATTGATCCTCCATAGAGAAATTAGGATTATTAGGATCATCAAGATTATTAGGATCATAAATTTTATGGCAGGTTCCGCAAAGACCGTCAGGATAATACACATTCCATTTCACCGGACCTTGATGGCAAGTATTTGTACAGGTAGGTTTTGAATATTTAGGGTCAACACAGGGGTTGCGGGAGATGTCATAAATATTGCCAAAAGCAACATCTTTTGAACCATTTACATGGGTCCGATACCCCTCATCGTGAATTATATTCTCCGTTTGGCTGCAGGTGTCTTTATGGCAGCGCCCGCACAGAAAATATTCTTCTTGAGAGGTCCCAATATGTTTTCGATGGTAAGAGGATAAATAGTGTTTCTCCTCCATTTCCTCTTCCCCGCCGACTATTAAATCATTTGTAAAACCGTGGCAATTATTACACCGATCTCCAAAGGCATCGGCTTCATGATCCTGCCAGGTGAGACGAAAATTCTTATTCGCTTTAAAACTATTTTCCCTTGAGTAATTTTCACAAGGAAGAGGATCGGCATTACTATGACACCAAATATTAAAACAGGTGTCCTTTTGAATTAAATCGAATTGCTCTTTACTTTGGTCAGTCCAACTAATATCTTCATCTATACGGGCTTTTGTATAATCCTTGGAATTATAGGAGGGGTCTGTTTCAATACTAGGGTCATAAGGATTATGATATAAGGAGCGATACCGATAGGGCTGCTGATGCAAATCTTGGGTTTGCCAACTATTGCTTACTTGATGAAAATAAACTTCCGCATCCTGGGCATCCGACCAATTTGGATCTCTTTGCATACTATTTCTATTTCCATGGGTTGCCCGATCTTTTGCATGACAGGCTTCACAGGCAAAAGCATATTTCCTGCTCGGTCTATCATCACTCCATGAGTCCCAAGATCCGCTTAAATCCGTATGATAGGCATGGGGACCTTTAAAATAGCTTAAGCTTGCCGAATCAAAAGCCATAATTCCCTGGTCTGCATGACACCCGTCACAGCTGCCGGCTGAGGGGTGATGAACATTTTCCGCATCATCAGCAGTATACCGTCTCCCGTGGCAGTTATGGCAGCTTTCTTCTGATTCATTCTCATGGGCGGGAAAATCAGCAATTGTCTCCATTTTGATTGCTCCGGCAACTATAGGCGCATTGGCAACCTGGGCATCAGTTGCATTAGAGGGAAGATGGCAGCCAAAACAAAATCGTCTTGAAGACGCAGGATTATTTGGGTTTGGGGGATCTAAATCATACCACCCGGGCCGCTCATCAGAGAGCAGATACTTATTCCCCCGAGAGGAACCATGGGGATTATGGCAATTGGAACAGGCTAATTTATCCCCCCTTAAATCGTCCTTCAAATTCAAATCATTAAAAACGGGGCTGGCTGAAACCCATCGTATCTGATGCCCGGAATAAGAATCA
>JAUWIR010000387.1 GCA_030605265.1 Pseudomonadota bacterium
CCCCGAGATAACTTGCGTGCCTCCCCAAAATATAACAAAGGCAATGCCTATTGATCCTAAAAACTCCATCAAAGGAGAGGAGAGAGCTTCTACTCTCCCTGCTCTCATTTGCTCATTAAAAAAGCGCTGATTTTCATGGCTATAGCGGTTTGCCTCCCGCTCTTCCATATTAAAAGCTTTGACAATAAGCGCTCCTGATATAGTTTCATGAAGGACCACATTAAGATCGGCAAATTGCTGTTGAGCTTTTTTAGTGATTTTTCGCACCTTTATACCAAGTTTATTGATTAATAACGCGATAAAAGGTAATACAATAATCGCCAAAAGAGACCAAATCCAACTGCAATAAAACATTACCCCCAAATAGGCTAGGATGTTTAGAGGGTGCCGTATGGCATCAGCCAAGGATTTTGTGACAGAACGTTGCACCAAAGTTACATCGCTGTTAATTCTGGCCATGATGACTCCAGTGGAATGATCAGTGAAAAAATCCATAGAAAGCGAATGAATATGAGAAAATAATTTATTCCTAAGATTCATGATCACCTTATGCCCGATATATAACATCAAGTAATCTTGGATGTAGATAAAAATTCCTTTAAAAAAATATAAAATGAGTATAATGAGAGGGAGCAGTTTCACCACAATCCATCGTTTATGGATAAAAATGTCATCAAGCATCGGCTTTACCATATAAGCAATAGAAGAGTTGAGCCCGGCAGTAATAATCATACAGAAGACGGCAAAGACCATTCTTTGCCAATAGGGTTTTACATATGTGAGCAAGCGTTTATAGATATCCAAATTCAGTCTTCCTTTTGATGGGAGGTGATAATTTTTTGAATTAAATGACTGGTAGAAATACCCTTTTCAAGGTCTACCAGTTTTATAGTCCCCCCATATCCTTCAACAACTTGCCAGCCCACAACCTGCTTTTTTTGGTAATCAGCGCCTTTCACTATGACCTCTGGCCGGATATTTTTTATTAAATTGATTGGCGTATCTTCGGAAAACATTATTACATAATCAACACAATTCAGGGCTGAGAGCATCTGCACTCTCTCCTCTTGTCCCATGCAAGGCCTTCCAGGGCCTTTTAGCCTTTTTATGGAAAGATCATCATTTATTGCTACAATAAGAATATCACCGTAATTCTTAGCTTCCTGAAGTAATTTAATATGTCCTACATGTAATAGATCAAAACATCCATTAGTAAAAACTATTTGTCGGCATTGTAAACGGTGATGATTAATAAGCTCTTGTAATTGGGGGTGGGATTTTAACTTGTTGTTTAAATTGATATCTCCATATCCCAATATTTCATCTGGCGTTACAGTGGCTGTGCCCACTTTTCCAACCACTACTCCGGCTGCAATATTGGCCAGTTCTGCAGCTTCCACCAAAGATAATCCAGCCAAAAAGCCGAGGGTCAAAGAAGCCAATACAGTATCCCCTGCACCTGATACGTCAAAAACTTCTCTTGCTATTGTTGGTAAGGTGACCGGGGATTGATGAGGGCGAAAAAGAGAAATGCCTTCTTTTCCCCGGGTCAAAATAAGGCCGTCGAGTTCAAGCTCTTCGAGGAGTTTTTGCCCAGCCCTTTGAATTTCATCTTCTGAAGTAAGATCTATGCCTGTTGCAAGGCTTGCTTCTTTTTTGTTTGGAGTAAGATAATTCGCTTTTTTGTATTTTTGGAAACATGCGCCTTTAGGATCAACAAATACAGGTTTACCTTTTTTTTTGGCCAAAGAAAAAATTTGTGAAAGAAGGGTGTTGGTCAAAATTCCCTTCTGATAATCAGAAAGGATAATAGCTGAAGATTCATGACAGTGTTCGTGAATATAGTTTACTATTTTTTTCTCCGACTGTTTTTCAATTGGCCGGCGAATCTCTCGGTCTATCCGAAGGACTTGTTGATTCGCTGCGATGACACGACTTTTTTTCGTTGTTTGACGTTTGGGATTTCTAAAAATTCCATCAGTTGATAGACCAAGATGCTGTAGTTCATTCAAAAGGGCCTGTCCATTTAAATCTTGGCCGATAACGCTGCATATCTGAACCCGGGCACCCAGACTAAGAAGATTAGCCACTACGTTTCCGGCCCCTCCCAGTGTTGAAAATTCTCTTTGAATATCAACAACTTGCACCGGAGCTTCAGGAGAAACTCGTTCCACTGTGCCCCATAAGTATTCGTCCAGAATAAGGTCCCCTACAACGATTATTTTTTGTTTCATAAATAAGGGAAAAATATTTTTTAATTTTTGGCGATTTATCAATCAAACCTCCTATAAAATACAGCTGTTAAGCTGATGAGCAATAAAATAAAGTTGTTGAGTTGATTCATATATGCAGCTGATAAATTAATAGGCTTTTAACTTAACAGCTCATCGACTTAACCGCTGTACTTATAGCTTTTACTTAACGGCTTATCAGCTTAATAGCTGTTTTTATTGCTTAATAGCTGTATTTATTGCTTGAACAAGTTTTTTATTTTCCTCCTCAAGCCCAATGGTGATTCTAACATAAGTGGTTAAACCATATCCTCCCATGGGCCGTACTACTATTCCAAGGCGTAAAAGTTTTTCATTGAATTCCTTTGCTTTTTGGCCTACATCTACCAGGATGAAGTTTGTACATGAGGGAACGTAAAATAATTTCATTCTTTTAAATTCTTGGCAGAGAAATTGATAGCCTGACTGATTCAGTTTTCTGCTTTTTTCAAGATGTCCCGCATCCTCTAAAGCGGCTTGTGCTGCAGCAAGAGCCAGGGAATTGACATTAAAAGGTTGCCTTACCCTATTCATTAAAGAAATTAAATCCGGGCTGCCAAGGCCATACCCGATACGCAATCCGGCTAAACCATAGGCCTTGGAAAAAGTCCTTAACAGCAGAATTGGTTTGGAGGGATTATTTTTTATGAAGGATAAAACATCAGGATATTGCTCATCAATAGCATATTCATAGTAAGCCTCATCCATCACTACTAAGATATTGGAGGGGACTTTTTGAAGAAATTCCATCATTTCGCCTTGTTTAATCATAGTGCCGGTGGGATTATTGGGGTTGGCTATGAAAATGATTTTTGTTTTTGAGGTGATGGCCTCAGCCATGGCTGAAAGATTATGAGTGTGCTCCTGTAAGGGGATGGGAATATTGATGCCGTTGGCGGATTGTGTTAAAAGTTGGTAAATAATGAAGGCAGGTTGCCCGCTGATAGTCTCCTCTCCGGGAGAAAGAAAGGTCCGAACAGCAATTTCCAATATTTCATTAGTACCATTTCCCAATATAATTTGATCCTGGGCGATGGCAAGTTTCTTGCCAAGGGAATTTTTTAAATAAAACCCGCTACCGTCGGGATATCGATGAATTTCAGAAAGGGCCTTATGTATGGCTTGGATCGCCTTTGGAGAAGGGCCACAAGGGTTTTCATTGGAAGCTAATTTAGTTACTTCCTCTAAATTTAGTTCTCTTTGGACCTCTGATATAGGTTTGCCAGGAGTGTAAGGTGTTAAATTAAGAATATTTTGCTGAACCGGTATTTTCATAAGTTATTATCCTCGATTTAGTCTATTCCCCTTAGTCAAAATTAATTTTACTTTTAGGGTATGATCCCAAAATTTTTAAAAAATCACAATGTATCTTTAGTTCCTCCAAGGCCTCTTTCACACGTATTTCTTCAATATGACCATCAAAGTCAACTAAAAATACGCACTCCCATGGCCGATTGGGAACGGGACGAGATTCTATCCTTAAAAGACTTATTTGATGGTGGACAAAGGGCTGCAAAAGTAGCGAAAGTGCTCCAACTTGATTTTTCATAGAAAAAAGTATGGAGGTTTGATCCTCTTTTGTAACAGGACTCCAGGTTTTTTTTAGCACTAAAAAACGGGCAAAATTTCGAGTAGTATCTTCAATACGCTTACATACAGTATGCAGATTATAAATTCCACCAATAGTCTCTTCGGCAATAAGGGCGGTAGAGGGGTCTCTGCTTACCTGAGAGATGGCCTGTGAGGTATTGGAGACTTCAACTATGGATTTATTTTTCCAATGTTCCCTTATCCATTCACTGCATTGAAGCAATGAATGGGGGTGCGCGTAGATTTTACTGATTTTTGAAAAATCAGTGTGCAAAGCAAGGAGGTCATGCTTTATTTTAAGAATAATTTCAGTAAAAATTTTTAATTCAGAATCAATAAACAAGTCCAGGGTATGGCTGGCTACACCTTCAATAGAATTTTCTAAGGGGACCACTCCATAATCAGCCTGATCTCTTTCCAGGGCTGAGAAAATCTGTTTTAAGCTGATCATGGAATTCAGGGTAGCGGCAAAACCAAATTTTTTTAAGGCGGCAATATGAGTAAAGGTAGCTTCCGGACCTAAATAAAAGATCTTAAGAGGTTTTTCCAGGGAAAGTGAAGCCGAAATAATTTCACGAAATACTGCGACAATAGAAGCATTAGGGAAAGATCCCTTGTTTTTTTTCTGCAATCGAGTGAGAATTCTTTCTTCTCTGGCAGGGTCATAAAAATTCAGGCTGTTTTTAACTTTTGATTTGCCGATTTCTTTGACAATATCTGCTCTTGTATTTAATAGTTCCAGAATCTGATCATCAACGCCATTTATCTTTTCTCGTAATTTTTCTATCTTCACAATAATTCTCCAAATATCTTTTATTATAAATAAATATACATAATTGTTTAGTAAGTGTATCTTTTTTATTTTGGGCAGCGCCTATTTAAAGAAGGGAATAAAATAGTAATTTATTGAAATTACTTTATAAAAATTCCTTTCAATTGTCAAGGATTAGAAAGTTTTACCCGGCAAAGAAGCAGGTTGACAGATTATTTTAATAACGGTATATTAGGACAAATTCAAAAAGGTCGATAATTTATTAATACAGCTAATTATAATACAGCTGATAAGCCGTTAAGCTGATGAGCTGATAAAAAAATAGCATAA
>JAUWIR010000372.1 GCA_030605265.1 Pseudomonadota bacterium
CTTAAATTTTTACTTACTTACAAAACCGCCGGGGCCACACCAAAATTATCAATTAATCAATATATAAGCTTTTACTGCCGGATCATGCTGGTATTTGGGCTCGTCTTTGAGCTGCCTATTGTTACTGTTTTTCTTACAAAAATTGGTTTTCTTAACCCGAAACTCTTGACGAAAAATCGAAAATACGCTATTTTGATAATTTTTATTGCTTCGGCTATATTGACTCCGCCGGACATGGTAACTCAGGTGCTCATGGCCTTACCATTAATAGTCTTATATGAAATCGGCATTCTGGGAAGTAAGATGATTTATAAAAAGAAATCAAACGAATAATAAAGTAGCCCTTCACAGATTCATGTTTAAAGGTTCAGAGTCATTCATCTTTTTTCAGTGCCCCCTTGAACTTTGAATCCTTGAACTCTGAACATGTGAACGCTTACAAGCATTTTTCTTATAGGGAGCTAATATATGAGTTATAAAGTTACTTTGATTCCCGGAGACGGAACAGGCCCTGAAATAAGCCAAGCCACAAAAATGGTTTTAGAAGCAACCGGTGTTTCTTTTGATTGGGACATTGTCCAGGCCGGGGCGGACGTCATGGATAAATTTGGCACCCCATTGCCGGATGAGGTGTTGCAATCAATTAAAAAAAATAAAGTGGCTATAAAGGGGCCCATCACCACCCCTATTGGGACTGGTTTTCGAAGTGTGAATGTGGCTTTAAGGAAACAACTAAATCTTTATGCCTGTTTGCGCCCTTGCAAAACCTACCCTGGGGTACGTTCCAAATATGAAGATATAGACCTCATTATTGTCAGAGAAAATACAGAGGATCTTTACGCAGGCATAGAATTTGAGCAGGGAAAAGAAAATACCCTAAAACTTATTCATTTTGTCAATGAGGCAAAAGGGACCTCTTTAAAAGAAGATACCGGAATAAGTTTAAAAGTTATCTCTATTGCCGCTACAGAAAAAATTGTGCGTTTTGCCTGCCAATATGCTCGGGAAAATAATCGCCAAAAAGTCACTATTATTCATAAGGCCAACATTCTCAAATATTCGGATGGTTTATTTTTAAAAATCGGCCAAAAAGTTGGCGAGGAATTTAAAGATATTGAGATAGAAGATCGCATAGTAGACAACATCTGCATGCAATTAGTTCAAAAGCCTCACCTTTATGATGTACTGGTCCTTCCAAATCTTTATGGTGATATTATCTCTGATTTGGGTGCCGGATTAGTCGGAGGATTAGGAGTTGCTCCAGGGGCAAATATTGGCGACGGGATGGCTGTTTTTGAACCAACTCACGGCAGCGCCCCAAAATATAAAGGAATGAACAAAGTGAACCCAATGGCTATGATGCTCTCCGGGGTAATGATGCTGCGATACCTAAAAGAAGTTGAAGCTGCCGATCGATTGGAAAAAGCCATTGCTAAAGTGATCAGAGAAGGGAAAAAAGTTACCTACGATTTAGTGCCCGATTTTGACCCTCAAAAAGCGGTCGGAACGAGCGATGTGGCCCAGGCAGTTATTGAGGCCATGGAGGGAGTTTGATGAGAGAAAAAATATCAATTATTGGGGCCGGGAATGTTGGAGCAACCACCGCTCAGCTTTGTAGTACTTTTGGTTTCGGTGATGTAGTCCTGATTGATATTGCCGAGGGAATTGCTCAAGGCAAGGCCCTTGACATACAGCAATCTTTAGCCATCCTCCAAAAAGATTGCCGCATCAAAGGCAGTGCCGATTATGCTGATATCAAAAATTCTTGCATTGTGGTCATCACAGCTGGTTTTGCCCGCAAACCCGGCATGACCCGAGAAGATCTAATTAAAGCTAATGGTGAAATAATTTATGACATTGCCAAAAAAATCCCCCAATACTGTCCGGAGGCGATTGTCATTACCGTGACCAATCCTATGGATGTCATGACTTATTTAGTTCAAAAGGTAAGCCAAATCCCTCCTACAAGGGTCCTTGGAATGGGAGGCATTTTAGATAGTGGGCGATTCAAGTCTTTTATTAGCAATTATCTAAAAATCTCTCCAGATCAAATCTACGCCCTGGTCATTGGAATGCATGGACAGACAATGGTCCCTCTACCCAGGCATTCAACGGTTTACGGCCAGCCTCTGCCGAAAATCATCCCTGAGGAAAAAATTATAGATCTTACCAAGAGAACAGTTGCGGGAGGGGCTGAAATTGTCGGCTTATTACAAACCGGGAGCGCTTACTTTGCTCCTGCAGCAGCCATAGTTGAAATGATCCAATGTATTTTGCATGAAGAAAATAAAATATTACCCTGTTCAGTTTATTTACAAGGTGAATATAATCAAAAGGATATTTATCTTGGTGCGCCGGTCAAATTGCACTCAAAGGGATTAGAAAAAATTATCGAACTTGAATTAACCCCTCAAGAAATAGATGCCTTCAGGCAATCCGGCGATTCTGTCCGCTCCATGATAAGCATCTTACAACAATCATTTTTTAAATCCACAGAAAATTTATAACCCCTCCTACAAGGAGGGCAACCGATATCATAATGCAAGAGGCCTTTAACATATCAATAAAGCCCAACTCTTTTAATAAAATAAAAAAGGTGGCCACACAGGGAAAATAAACAGTTAATACTGTAGAAGCTATGACCAGCTGTTTTACTGAAAGATGCAACGGACCGAGCATTCCCACGGCTACATCTTTTCGTAAAAACCCAATCAGCATTGCCGGTACCACTTGTTGAGGGAGCCCCCAAATACGAGTAATTATTGGCCCTGCTATGGTGCCGATAAAATCCATAAATCCCAGTATAGTAAGAACATTAATAAGTAAAACCCCTAATAAAACTAGAGGCACCGCTTCATTTAAAAACTCCTTGATCCTCATGCCTAATTTTTTGGCCAGTGTTCCAAAATGAGGGATATGGTAGGGTGGAATTTCCATAAAAATTTCAGGGCTTCCCCCTTTCAGTATTCGATCAAGTATCATTCCTACAAGAATCCCTATAGTCAGCAAAATAGCATACACGAGAAAAACGTACCTTAATCCATACTTTCCAACCAACCCTATAATTACTGCCGTTTGAGCCATACAGGGCACGGAAATACAAAGCAGGGTCGAAGCAATAAACTTCTCTCTCCTTGTCTCAAGGATACGAGTAGATAGAGCGCCGGGAACATTGCACCCCAACCCTAATATAATTGAAATAACGGCAAATCCATGCAGCCCCAGCCGATGCATAAGGTTATCAGTTAAAACAGCTAACCGGGGCAAATAACCAAAATCTTCAAGAAAACTAAGTATCAGATAAAAAGAAAAAACATAGGGCAAGACCATACCAAAAGGAACGTAAAACCCTGTAGTAAGAAGACCTAAGGATTCAATAAAATTACTGGATTTCCCAATTAAAATATCATGCATGACACCTGCGGGAAAGGGAATATTCACTAATTTAGAAATTAAGGGGCCATAAAAACGATAAAAAAAGGGGTCCATTATATACTGAATTAAAAATTCTCCGACAAATCGAATTAAAGCAAAGGAAAAAAATAAAATAAAAAAAGCAATGGGGAGCCCTGTTTGAGGAATTATACTGGCGTCCCCCAATTTTTCTAAAAAAGTATGATGCCGGTGAGTAATGATCTGGGCTTCTTTAATAATCTTCCCTATATCCGCCCACCGTTTTTCATCTGTGTGGTGATGAATTTTGTAAGGTACGGCATCTTTTATCCTTAATACCAGGTCCTTTATTCCCTCTCCAGCCACGGCAACTGTTGGAATAATGGGAATCTTAAAAAAGGACTGCAATTTTTTTAAATCCAGTTGTATCCCTTTATGTTTCACCTCATCCCACATATTCAAGGCCATTATCATGGGTATCCCCTTCTCCAGGAGCTGCATGGTCAAATAAAGACTTCTTTCCAAATTGGTCGCATCCACTACATTAATGATAAGGTCCCCCTCTTCCAGCATCTTAACCGCTACCTCGTCAGCTTTAGAAAACGGCTCTAACCGATATATGCCCGGAACATCAATTAATTCCGCTTCTTTGCCTTCAATCCAGATTTTGCCTTTGGTAAATCCGATTGTAGTACCGGGATAATTGGAAGAGATAACGTGGGCACCGGTAAGACGGGAAAAAATTACACTCTTTCCTACATTAGGGTTCCCCATGAGGAGAATTTTCATCTCAAAGCTCCAAAAAAATTTTTTGCGCCATACCAAAGCCAATAGCAACTTGTGTGTTATCCATTTCTATGACTACCGGACCTTTCAATATAGAATTACTCACTTTTTTCAACTTTTTCCCTATGCGAATATTCAAAGAATTCATCTTGGATTGAAATTGGTCCCCTTCCGCCAAACTAACAATAACCCCTGTCTCATTTACTTTCATCTCCGCCAGAGATATCATGTGCCAAATCCTTTCAATTTACTTGCTTCCTTTTGAAGGTGTATACATTCCACATTTTTCAACAAACAAACAGAAAATGAATTTATTATAATGAGTTAACTCTTTTTTATCAAGGAGAATTTCTTTTCTTGACAATCCTCCAAAGATCCTTTTAGAATAAAAAACATGTTTATAGACTCTAAGATCTATTCAGTCTCTCAGATTACTTTGGTTATCAGAAACGACCTGGAAACTCAATTTCAAGACATATGGGTGGAAGGCGAGGTTTCTAATGTCAAGATCCCCTATTCAGGACATATTTATTTCATCCTCAAGGATTCCACAAGTCAAATTCGCGGGGTGGCTTTTAAACATAAAAACCGCTTTTTCCCTTTCCAGCTTCAGGATGGCATGCAAGTTCTCGTACGAGGACGGATTTCCGTTTATGAAGCCAGGGGTGAATATCAAATTCTTGTTGATCAAATAGAGCCGCGCGGAACAGGGGCCCTTCAGCTTGCCTTTGAGCAATTAAAGGCAAAATTACAGGCTGAAGGATTATTTTCCCCTGAAGCAAAAAAACCGATCCCGGACTATCCCCAAAACATTGGCATAATCACTTCTCCAACAGGGGCGGCTATTCGAGACATATTAAAGGTTATTCATCGACGGTTGGCCAATGTCTCCATCATTATTTATCCTGTTCGGGTGCAGGGAGATGCCGCTCCCTCGGAAATTGCTCAGGCC
>JAUWIR010000145.1 GCA_030605265.1 Pseudomonadota bacterium
CATTCAACAGGTGTATCATTTGAGAAAATCCTGATAAATTTACGATTTTGATAATTAAATACTTTTATCCTATCCTCTGAAAGGATTGACACATACTCTTTTTCGGAATCTAATAAAACACGAACCTGCTGAGAATAAGCAAAAACCGGGTGATGGAAAAATAATAATAGAATTACCAAAAGAGTGATTGAGTATAAACGCTTAAGCATCTTTTTTTACCGGTTACAATTACAATGAGTTTTAATTCTTAGACAGGATAACAGGATTCACAAGACAAGGATTTAGGTAACTCGCAGATAATAATTTACCATTATTCTCTCGCAAAGATCGCCAAGAACGCCAAGAAAAAAATAAAACAGAATTCTTAGCGTCCTTTACGGGCTTGGCGAGAGAAATGTATTTTACAGCACTTTCACCCGAACACATGAAAGGTATATTATTTATTGCGGCATCCCTTAATTCATGTATATCCTGTTATCCTGTCTAATGTTTTTGTTCATTATTAACTTTAGGCATGTACCTTTCTTTTTCACTATAAATACAGCCACAATATTGTTGTCGATAAAGTCCTGATTTTTTTGACCGCATGATCCCTTCTTTCCAGCCTTTTCGAAAATCTTGATAGTAAAACACCACTCCACATTCTTTTTCTATTTCAGCCCCTATTTTGGCGATGGCCTCATGTTTTTGAAATTTGCTGTAAAGTAAGGTAGTGGTAAAAGCATCAAATTTTCCTTTGAGGGCAATTTGGGCGGTAGCTTTTAATCGTAAGTAATAGCAAAATAAACATCGCTCATTTTCTCTATAAACAACACCACGGAGAAATTCTTCCAATAAATATTCATCCTTGTATATTATCTTGATATTTTGATCCTTACTCCAATTTTGTAAGGTTTTCAGCCTTCGTATATATTCTTGATAGGGATGAATATTCGGATTAAAAAAAAATCCGAATAGATCATAATTTTTCTCTTGGAGTACCTGATAGGGATAAATAAAACAGGGAGCACAGCAGATATGAATCAATAGTTTCATCTTTTTGTTGGCGGCCTCTTTTTTCGGTATCTATAGGAAAATTTACTCCAAAAAGTGATAAATTACCCTATCAGCTTATTTTTACCTTGTCAAGATATTCAAAAATTCTACTAGAAAAATAAAAGAAAATTTGTTAACATGCGTCTATGTATATTAATGAGGATAATGAGAAAATTACTTTTACCTTAAAAGAAGGAATAAAACTATGTATAGAGCTTTAATTATTATTCATTTATTTACTTCATTATTGTTGATTCTCGTAGTTATCTGTCAATCAAGTAAAGGTTCCGAAATGGGCGCCGTGTTTGGGGGGGGCGCAAGTCAGACAGCTTTTGGAAGCCAAGGGGCTGGGAATTTTCTTGAGAAGGTAACCATCGCGTGTGCGGTCATTTTTATGGTTACTTCACTTACCTTGGCTATATTATCCTCAAAGCAACAAAAATCCCTCATGCAAGCAATCCCACCTATAGAAAGCACAGTCCCCGGGACCATGCCTGTTGATGTCCCTGTTCAACCTGAGGAAAGGGCCACTGAACCAACAAACGGGCAACAGGAAGCCCCTGCGCCACAGGCAACATCTCCATCTACCAATGAACCCCCAATGGATACAGTTCAGTAAATATATGTTTATAAAACGATTTTTAATTTTTTTCCCGGCAATCGTCTTATTGATTCTTTTACAATCTTATTTCTGGGTGCCTAATTATGAAAATCAGGCCAAGGGAAATCCTTCGCGCCTGACGCAATATATTACCGCCTCTATTGGTGATGCCTCGGTTTTGAATCCCATACTTAATGCTGATAGCGCAAGTAGTGAAATATGTGACAAGATTTTTGAAGGTTTGATAGACAGGGATGAGGACCTCAAACTGAGGGGAAGATTAGCCAAAGATTGGAAAATTTATGAAGAGGTTTTATTTTATTTTAATGACCATCCAAAGTGGTTAAAAAAAGGCTTCACAAGTCCTCAAACTCTGAAAAATTTCCTTGAAAAATTTTTCAATCAGTCCACTTCCCATCAACTCGGGCATATTGAGCAGATAGCCATACTCCCTTCATACCAAGAGGAAAAGAATGTTGTTGAGCAACTACCGGCCGGCCAGGGAGGAATAAAAGAAGAAAAACACAAGATTACTTTGCAGCATCCACCCCGCTTAAAAATTATTCTGACAGAAGTAGATCAGGATTTTTTTTCTAAACTGGAAGGATTATTAGGAGAAGGGTATTTTGATCAAAAGAGGTTGAAGGGTTCCCTCATTATCTCAGATGCTCGCTTTCAGGAAAAAGAGGAACTTTATTTAAAACAATATCTGCCGGTAACAGAACATAATCCTGTGATTATCTTTCATCTCAGACAAGGAGTCCAATTTTCAGACGGGCATGAATTTGATGCTGAAGATGTGCGCTTTACTTACGAGGCAATTATGAACCCTGAAAATCGCTCTCCCCGACGGCCGGATTTTGAGCCGGTGAAAAAAATAGAGATACTGAACAAGTATAAGGTAAAGATAATTTATAAGCGTTTATTTCAACCCGCCCTTACTGCTTGGGGGATTGGTGTTTTACCTGAACATTTACTCAATCAAGAGCAATTGATCCGGGAAGCTCAAAATAAAGGTTTGGACGTTTCCAAATTTGGCTTGCGGCAAAGTGATTTTAATAAAATGAGGCCTGTTGGGACCGGTCCTTTTATCTTTGCTGAATGGCGTTCTGATCAATATATAAAATTAGTCAGAAATGAAAGTTATTGGGAAGGTCCTCCTCATTACCATGAATATATTTACAGAGTAATACCTGATATGTTAACTCAAGAATTAGAATTTTATGCCGGGGCGGTTGACCATTATGGAGCAATGGCCCACCAGGTTGATCGGTTAAAAAAAGAAACACGGTTCCGGAATTTTTCCGGATTATCCTATAGTTATAGCTATATCGGCTATAATTTGCGGCGAGAACTCTTTCAGGATAAACGGGTGCGTAAAGCCCTCGGTATGGCCATCAATATCCCTCAGATTATTGATTATGTATTGTATGGCGAAGGGGAAGCCACCTCCGGACCTTTTTTAAAACAAACTGATTACTATAACCGCGGAATCAAGCCTTTGCCTTATGATCCTCAACAGGCTTTAGAGCTTTTGCGCCAGGCTGGGTGGGAGCGCAATTCTGATGGGTTATTGCAAAAGGATGGAAAAATTTTTGAATTTACTCTTATTACCAACAATGGGAACCCTTACCGGGAGGCAATACTGTTGATTGCCCAAAATGCCTGGAAAAATTTGGGTATTAAGGTATCGGCCGATCGAGTGGAATGGTCGGTATTTTTACAAAAGCACGTGGATGTCGGAAATTTTGATGCCGTAGTGCTGGGGTGGACTATGGGGATTGATCCGGACCTATATCAGATTTGGCATTCAAGCCAGACAGGACACTTTCAATTAAATTTTGTAAATTATCAAAACCCTGAAGCGGATAATCTTATTGTCAGAATTCGCCAAGAATATAATGAAGAGAAACAAATTGAATTATGTCATCAATTACATGAAATCATCTTTGATGATCAGCCCTATACTTTTTTATATGTGGCTAAATGGACTGCCCTTTTAGATAAAAAGATCGCTATCTTAGATAAGGATGATAAAGGGGTTCCGGTTATAAAGAAAATTACCCCAACGAAAACAGGCACCTACAGTTTTTATTTTAATAAATGGATAAAATTTTTGACTGTACCGTTATATGGCCCGCAACTGGATACGGGATAAAATAGTGGGATTAACAGAGGGAAGAAAATGATTTCTTTTTTGGGCAGAAATTTTGTTGAGAAACTTATTACCCTTTTTTTTATCTCCATTATTTCTTTTTCAGTAGTTATGCTTGCTCCGGGAGATCCATCTGAAATTGACCCGATGAATCCGAAGTTTACTAAAGAAGATATTCAACGGCTTCGCGAGGCTTTTGACTTAGATAAGCCTTTATATATGCAATACTATCTTTACTACAAGAAATTATTCACCAATACCTTGCTGTCTTATAAAGATAATCAACCAGTACTATCAAAGATTTATGAACGCTTTTTAAATAGTTTGCCCCTTTTTATTGTGGGAACATTTCTCACTTGGTGTTTAGCCTTTCCCCTGGGGATTCATGCGGCCTTGCGGCGCCAATCTTTTTTCGATCGATCAACAACTTTTTTCTCTTATTTCTTTATTTCACTCCCTTCTTTTTTTCTGGCCTATTTGTCAATTATTTTTATGGTGAAATTTTTTAATGTCCCAGTTATTGGGCTGGCGACTTTTGGGCGTGAGTCTGTCGGCATCTGGTATATGATTAACGATAGGATTTGGCATCTGGTGCTCCCGTCCATGTTGGGGGCATTTGCAGGGATAGCCATACTTTCTCGCTACGTCCGCGGGCAAATGCTGGAAGTAATAGAGCAGGATTATATTCGTACTGCCAAGGCTAAAGGGTTGCCGGATGATCAGGTGTATTATAAACATGCCTTGCGCAATGCCTTGCTTCCCTTTATTACCATGTTTGGATTAGTAATACCCGGGTTAATCGGAGGATCGGTAATTATTGAATCGATTTTTGCCTGGCCGGGCATGGGGAGATTAGGGTATGATGCGATTTTGGCCAGAGATTATCCTGTAATTTTAAGCTTGAATTTTGTTGCAGCCTGTTTAGTTTTATTGGGTACCTTTGTCTCTGATGTTTTCTACATGGCAGCAGATCCAAGGATATCCATTCAGGATAAGTGAAAGGGGTAATCAGTAAGGTAAGATATGTCAGAAGATATCGAAAAAACAGTGTATCGTCATGACGATAGTGATCTTCCGCCTCATATAAGCAATGTAAAGAGATTTTGGTTGCAGTTATGCCAAAATCCTTTAGCTTTTTGGGGATTAATTTTACTTGGTTTATTTTTTCTCACAGCTATCTCCGGAACAATTCTTACTCATGGGGATAATCCGATTATGGACCCTGAACAGGTTCGTCTTGTTGATACCTTGAAGTCCCCTTTGAGTAAAGCTAATATCGAATTATTAACCCCTAAAGAGCGACCATTATTTGACATTTATTTTCTGGGGACTGATAAGTTAGGACGTGACGTGCTTTCAAGGGCCCTACAAGGGGCTCATGTATCCTTATTAGTAGGGTTTATATCCGTAGGGATTTCCGTTCTTTTGGGGATTATTTTAGGCGCTTTAGCCGGTTATTATGGGAATTATGTGGATTCTATAATCATGAGGGCGGTAGATATTATGCTCTGTTTCCCTTCCTTTTTCTTAATATTGACCATCATAGCGCTTCTTCCCGCCAGCATCTGGAATATCATGATTGTCATCGGTTTAACAAGCTGGCCGGGCATTGCGCGTTTTGTGCGGGCCGAGTTTTTGTCTCTTAGGAAACAAGATTTTGTAACGGCGGCAGAAGCTTTAGGGCTTTCAAAATTCAGGATAATGTTTGTTCATATGGTGCCAAACGCCATTGCTCCGGTATTAGTGTCCGCTACTATTGGGGTTGCTAGCGCTATTTTGACTGAATCCGGGTTAAGTTTTTTAGGCTTTGGGGTCCCCCCTCCTGATGCCTCCTGGGGAAACATATTGGCTGATGGAAAAGAATTTATTTTTGATGCTCCATGGTTGTTTATTGTTTCCGGAACAGCAATTTTAGTGACTGTTCTGGCTTTTAATTTGTTTGGGGAAGGGCTGCGGGATGCCC
This sequence comes from Pseudomonadota bacterium, assembly GCA_030605265.1. Lineage (GTDB taxonomy): Bacteria > SZUA-182 > SZUA-182 > DTGQ01 > DTGQ01 > JAUWIR01. The sequence continues at coordinate 5,755 of JAUWIR010000145.1, forward strand.
TGAATCCTAAGTTGAGAGAATTGTGAGATTGATGGAAATTTAGCAATTCTAATTATGAAACCCATATTTTTATAAGATAGTAATAGTTGAACTGTTACAACAGATTTTTTCTGCTCAATAATACTATGATAAATAAAAACAATCCGGTTTTAGAAATTAAAGACCTTAAAACTTATTTTCGCACCACCTTAGGAGAAATAAAGGCGGTTGACGGCGTTTCCTTTACTGTTTCTTCCGGAAAAACTTTAGGGATTATCGGGGAATCAGGGTGTGGGAAAACAGTTACATCTCTTTCTATTATGCAATTAATTAAATCTCCTCCAGGGAGAATTGCAGGAGGAGAAATCCTCTTGAATGGGAAAAATCTCATAGGCCTGCCGGAGAGGGAACTGCAGAAGATAAGAGGAAATACTTTGGGGATGATTTTTCAAGAACCCATGACCTCCCTTAATCCTGTTTTTACTATCGGTGATCAAATCATGGAAACCCTGATTACCCACAGGAAAATGAATCGATCTGAAGCAAAAGCTATCGTCCTTGAATTGTTGTCAAAGGTTGGCATACCGTCTCCTCAAATACGCATAAACGAGTACCCCCATCAGATGTCCGGAGGGATGAAGCAAAGAGTTATGATAGGGATGGCTATAGCGTGTAATCCTAAGGTATTAATTGCTGATGAGCCTACAACCGCGCTGGATGTTACCATGCAGGCCCAGATTATTAATCTGTTATATACACTGCAAAATGAAATGGGCATGTCCATTGTGCTCATTACTCATGATTTAGGTGTTATCGCCGAAACCGCCCATGATGTAGCTGTTATGTATGCCTCAAAGATAGTTGAATATGCCTCGGTTGAAGATTTATTTCAAAAGCCCCTTCATCCATACACACAAGGGCTTTTTGAATCTTTGCCTGCTTTGGGAAATAGGGACATGAAATTAAGAGCTATTCATGGTCAAGTGCCAAATCCCTTGTGTTACCCCTCCGGATGTAAGTTTTGGCCCCGTTGCCCTCATGCTGAAAAAAAGTGTCGGGAAAAAGAGCCCCGATTAGAAAAAATATCCGGTCGTTTAATATACTGCTGGAAAGTCGCTGAGGAGAAAAGCGCTCTTTATGGGCCCCTATTCTGTGAGAAATCGAATAAGAAGGATAAGGAGATGAATTCTGATTCGTCTTTTCATAAAGAATTATTACAAGTTAAAAATTTATCAAAATTTTTTCCTGTTAAAGGAGGCTTTTTTAGCCGGGCAGTCGGCTTTGTAAAAGCTGTCGATGGAATATCCTTCACCATTAAAACAGGGCAAACCTTGGGTCTGGTAGGTGAGTCAGGGTGTGGGAAAACTACTGTTGGTCGGACAATTCTGCGACTTATGGAGCCTACCCAAGGGGAGGTTTTCTTTGAAGGGTTGCCTATTTTTTCTCTGAAGCCAAAATTACTTCGTAAAATGAGACAGCGAATGCAAATTGTTTTTCAAGATCCCTATTCTTCATTAAATCCTCGCATGAGAGTTGGGGAAATAGTGGGGGAGGCCTTAAGCAACCATGGACTGGCCCGAGGGCGAGAGGTGAGGGAATTGGTTGAAAATCTTTTTACGAAAGTGGGATTATCGCCTTCCTATTTTGATCGATACCCCCATGAATTTTCAGGGGGGCAACGTCAACGCATTGGCATTGCCAGGGCATTAGCCTTAAACCCTCAGTTTATTGTTTGTGATGAGGTGGTTTCCGCTCTTGATGTCTCAATACAGGCTCAAATTTTGAATTTGTTAGAAAAATTACAAAATGAGAATAATCTTTCTTATTTATTTATTGCCCACAATTTAGCCATAATTGAATATATCTCTCATGCCATTGCCGTAATGTATCTCGGGCAAATTGTCGAACAGCTGCCGGCAAAAAATCTAGTGAAAAATGCTTTGCACCCTTATACAAAGGCTCTTTTGTCATCAAATCCGGTTCATAATCCTTCTCAGAGAGGAAGGTCCGCACCTTTGGCAGGAGATGTGCCTTCTGCTATAAATCTTCCTTCCGGATGCAGATTTCATCCTCGTTGCCCTATAGCTTCAAAGATCTGTTCCCAAGAGGCCCCAAATCTGAAAAAAGTAGAGGATAACCATTGGGTGAGGTGTTGTTTGGTTCAGTAGTGTAAAAAGGGTCTTAAAAATTTATGTCTAATGTGGGAAAGTTTTTAGCTGATTATCTATTTCATAAACCTCGTCAAAAATTACAATTCAAAATTATCTTCCTGACAATTTTAATTGTTACTATTTGGATGAGCATATCTGCCTATATAAGCCTTGTTACTCAAACAAAATATTTTCTCGAAGGGGCCAGAAGAAGAGTTGTCATTTTAACCCAAACGATTGAAAATAGTATCATCCACTCGATGTTAATCGGAAAGCATGAAGATGTGAGGGATTTGTTAATAAATATTGCTGATGAAATTGATATGCAAAAAATCAGGATCATCAATAATCAAAAATTAATCATGGCTTCTGCGGATGTTACCGAGATCGGAAAGACCCTATCTGAAGTGGATTTATCTTTTATTCAAGAGGGAAAAAAAGAATTAATTATCACTGATGAAGATTATACAAAAATATCAATGCTCAAACCTATAGTCGGGAAGAGTTCTTGTTATAATTGCCATAATCGTCATTCAGACATTATGGGAATTTTAGATGTACGCATATCGATCAGCTGGATGAGGGTCCCTCTGATGGGTAATCGATTTTTTATTATTTTGTCATCTATTGTGACCATCTTTCTTATAGGTCTATCAGTATACTTTTTACTTCTAAAATTAGTGGCAGGCCCAACACAATCTTTAATGAAAGTGATGAATATTGTTCGGCGCGGTAATTGGGACGCTCGGGTACAATTGCATACCACTGATGAATTGGGGAAATTAGGACATACCTTTAACTATATGATTTCAGAAATCAGTGAATTACATGAAAAGGACCTTCGTCAGGGGCAAGCTCTTGTGCGGGCAGAAGAAGAATTAAAATATAAGCGGCAAATTGAGGAGAAAAATATCCAGCTGGAAAGGACCATTGATATATTGACAACTCTAAGTAGTATTGCTAAAGAAATTGGTTCCGTATTAGATTTGGATCAATTAATACTGTCAATTCTTAAGATGACCACTAATATCTTAGATGAGGCAA
>JAUWIR010000085.1 GCA_030605265.1 Pseudomonadota bacterium
CAAAAAGGGTATTACTCATAATAACCAACGTCTTACTATAGACAAAATTCATACTGTCAGGGTAACAAAAAGTAATAGTTGGGTGTCAGTGATCCTCCATGAGGGAAAAAATAAAGAGATAAAAAAATTTTTTGAAACTATCGGCCATCCTGTTTTAAAACTGAAAAGAGTAAAATTTTTCTTTTTAACCTTAGAGGGTTTGGAGCAAGGAGAATATAGGTTTCTTACCAAAGAGGAAGTGAAGAAATTAAAAAATTTGCTATAACAGCTAATAATTTATTGTATATTAAAAAAGTATTTTGGGGTAAATTATCTATTAATCCGAGTGAATTGAAGGATATACGGCTTTTATCATTACTTGACAGAATTACTGTTTTTTGTTAATTTATGGAAATCAAATAGATCTAAAAAAACACATCTGGTTAAAGAATCTACACTTTATAAGGAGGTCCCTTAATGAGCGCAAAAGAATATCAAATCGATAAACTGAGAAATATAGGACTGCTGGGACATGGAGGTGATGGGAAAACCTCAATTGTTGAAGCTATGCTCTTTGATGCCAAAGCAGTGACAAGATTAGGGAAGGTTGATGACGGCTCCTCAAATATGGATTACGAACCGGATGAAATTTCAAGAAAATCCAGTATCAGCGCAAGTTTGGCTTATTGCGAGTGGAAAAAGACGAAAATCAATATTGTTGATCCTCCGGGAGATATTAATTTTGTTGGCGATGCCAAGGGTACTTTGAGGGTCATTGATAATGCCGTTTTGGTAATAAGCGCGATTTCAGGGGTAAAGGTGCAGACTGAGAATTTTTGGACACAAGCCAAGGAACTTAATATTCCGACACTGGCTTTTATTAATAAAATGGATCGTGAGCGGGCAGATTTTTATCGCACTTTAGAGGAGTTGCCGGATACCCTTGCAAATTTTAATCCTTTAGTTTTACAAGTGCCTATTGGAGCTGAACAGAATTTTAAGGGAATAGTAGATCTTTTTCAGCAAAAAGCATATATTTATAAAGAAGATAGTGGTGAGTATCAACAAGAGGCTATTCCTTCCGATTTACAAGATAAAGTGGATGAATTTTATCAAAAGATGATTGAAACAATTGCCGAGGCAGATGATACGCTTTTAGAAAAATATCTGGAAGGGGAAGAGATAAGTAACGAGGAATTACAAAAGGGCCTTAAAAAGGGGTTCCAAGAGAGAAAATTTACCCCTGTTTTATGTGGCTCTGCAACCAGGAATATAGGGGCCCAATTTATTTTAGACATGGCCGTGGATTATTTTTGTTCACCCTTGGAAAGGGCGGAAGCTTCCGGGCAGAGTCACTCAGGTGAGGAGATAAGCCGAAAGCCCGGGTTGGAAGAGCCTTTTTCCGCTTTTGTTTTTAAGACCCTTGCTGACCCCTATTCTGGAAAACTGACGCTTATCAGGGTCTTTTCCGGGAAACTTACTTCAGATTCAAGCCTTTACAATAGCACTCAAGAGTGTAAAGAAAAAATTGGCCCAATGTATAACTTAATGGGAAAAAACCATGAACCCATCACTGAAATCAGAGCAGGTGATATTGCCGCCTTTGCCAAATTAAAAGAGACCACCACTGGAGATACCTTGAGTGATGAACAAAATCCTATTATATTCCCTAAGCTGATATTTCCTTCTCCGGTAATTTCTTTTGCCATAGAACCAAAGACAAAAGGGGATGAGGATAAGGTGAGTACTTCTTTACACAGGTTATGTGAAGAGGACCCAACCTTAACTATATCCCGTGATTCCCAAACAAGGGAGTTCATTCTTTCAGGGATGGGACAAATTCATATTGAAATAACCGTGGAAAGAATGAAGAGAAAATTTGGCACCGAAGTTACCCTGAAAACCCCAAAAGTTCCCTATAAAGAAACAATCCGATGTGCTGCCAAGGTTCAGGGAAAATATAAAAAACAATCTGGTGGGCGTGGGCAATATGGTGATACATGGCTTAAAGTTGAGCCTTTACCAAGAGGTGGAGGGTTTGAATTTGTTAATAAAATCGTTGGAGGGGCCATACCGAAACAATATATCCCTGCTGTTGAAAAAGGGATTATAGGGTCCACTGAAGAGGGGATATTAGCAGGCTATCCTGTCACGGATGTTAAGGTTACTTTATATGACGGCTCCTATCATACAGTAGATTCTTCAGAAATGGCTTTTAAGATTGCCGGATCAATGGGTTTTAAAAAAGGGTTTATGGAATGTAAGCCAACTCTTTTGGAACCGATTATGCAAGTGACTGTTGTTGTCCCTGAAGAGTTTATGGGGGATATTATGGGGGGCCTTAACTCTAAAAGAGGCCGGATTCAGGGGATGGATGCCAAAGGTCGTTACCAGAATATTAAAGCGGAAGTACCTATGGCCGAAATGTTAAAGTATGCTCCGGATCTAAGATCTATGACCGGGGGAAGAGGGAGTTTCACTATGGAATTCTCCCATTATGAAGAGGTGCCCTCACATCTTTTGGAAAAGGTCGTTGCTGATGCAAAAAAAGAAAAAGAGGAAAGTTAAACAAGGAGAAATAAATAATGTCCGGTCATTCCAAGTGGAGTTCAATTAAACATAAAAAGGCGGCCACCGACGCCAAAAGGGGGAAAGCCTTTACCAGGGTAATTAAAGAGATCACCATAGCGGCAAGAATGGGAGGAGGAGATCCGGCAGCAAATCCCCGACTTCGATCGGCAATTGCCAGTGCTAAATCAGTAAATATGCCTCAAGATAATGTTACCAGGGCGATAAAAAAAGGTACAGGGGAATTGCCTGGAGTTTCTTACGAAGAATACACCTATGAAGGGTATGGTCCGGGAGGTGTTGCCGTCATGGTAGAGATTATGACAGATAATAAAAACCGCACTGTTGCTGATATACGGCACGTTTTTTCCAAACATAATGGTAATTTGGGTGAATCGGGATGCGTAGCCTGGATCTTTGATAAAAAAGGATTAATTGTCGTTGATAGTGATAAGGCTGAAGAAGATAGCCTTATGGAAATTGTTTTAAATTCCGGGGCTGAAGACATGCAGCTCAGCGATGATGTTTTTGAAATTACCACTATGCCGGAGGACTTAGAGACAGTAAGAGAAGCCATTGAAAAAGCAGGGGTTGAAATTTCAATGGCCCAAGTCAGCCTGATACCTCAATCTACAATAAAATTGATAGGCAAGCAAGCGGAACAGATGCTTAAATTAATGGAAAAATTGGAAGATCATGATGATGTTCAAGATGTGTTTGCTAATTTTGATATTCCCGATGATGTTATGGAAAAAATAAACAGCCAATAATCGTTCAGGGCGGCCAGGGGAGAGAATGAGTGCGGATTATAGGAATCGATCCAGGTATTGCGCATACGGGGTATGCAGTTATTGAATGCAAAGATCAAAAGATCTATCTCCACCATCTTGATATTATAATAACCTCACCTAATACTTCATTTCCCGAAAGGCTAAAAAAGATAGGTTTGGCCATAGAGGAAGTTGTTAAGAAATATCAACCGGAAGAAGCCTCCATAGAGGATATTTTTTTTGCCGCCAGCCCAAAACTGGCCCTTAAATTAGGACAAGCTCGAGGTGTGGCCCTTTATACCATTTGTAAAGCGCAAGTAAGAATTTATGAATATACCCCCCTTAAGGTGAAAGAGGCTTTGGTTGGGTATGGCAGGGCTACTAAGGACCAGGTGCGCAAGATGGCTAAAATTATTTTGAATTTGAAGGAATTAAAGGTCCACGACGATGCTTCGGATGCTTTGGCCCTAGCCATTTGTCACCATCATTTTTCACAATTTCAGATTTGCGTAAATAAAAGCCTATGATTGCCCATCTCCAAGGTATATTACACACTAAAAAGGCTGAAGAGATTGTTATTGACGTCCATGGTGTAGGATATTTTGTTCTCATCCCTTTATCTACCTATTACAAATTACCCGAGCAGGGGGAGAAAGTGAGTGTGTATATCTATACTCTTGTGCGGGAGGATACTTTTCAACTTTTCGGGTTTTTTACCTCTGAAGAAAGAAAGACTTTTGAACTCTTGCTAAAGGTAGATAAAGTCGGACCTAAATTAGCAAGAAGCATCCTTTCACATATTTTACCGGAAGAATTTCGATCTGCCCTTCTTTCTTCCGACATCAACAGGTTAAACTCCATTCCCGGTATAGGTGAAAAAACAGCTAGAAGGCTGATTCTTGAGTTAAAAGATAAAATTCCCCAAACCATAAGCAATGATTTGAATATTGCAGAAGAAGATACTGCAGCTTCACTTCCTCAAGAAAATACCATTCAAGAAGATGTTATTACCGCACTGGTTAATCTGGGGTACAGTAAAATTCTTGCTGAGCGAACTGTTAACAAGATACTTCTCGCAAAAGGGAATAATAACCATGAGTTTTCCCTTGAGGAATTAATGAAAAAAGCCCTATCCCAATTAGGAAAAAGATTTTGAGAAAATAGATGAAAAATCCCCTTATTGCCACAAATGAATTGGATGAAGATTGTTGCCTGGAGGTAAATCTTCGGCCACTAAACCTACAGGAATATATTGGGCAGGAAAGAATAAAAGAAAATTTACAAGTATTTATTAAAGCCGCCCAAAAACGAGGCGAGGCCCTGGATCATTGCCTTTTCTATGGACCCCCCGGAATGGGGAAAACTTCCCTTGCCCATATTATCTCCAAGGAGATGAAGGTGAATTTGCGCTCTACTGCCGGCCCGGTCATTGAAAGAGCAGGGGACCTGGCAGCTCTTCTCACCAATCTAAAGGATTTCGATGTTTTCTTTATTGATGAAATACATCGCTTGTCCCCGGCTGTGGAGGAAATTCTCTATCCGGCCATGGAGGACTTTAAACTGGATATAATTATCGGACAGGGCCCAAGCGCGCGCTCCATCAAGTTGGATTTACCAAAATTTACCTTAGTGGCTGCAACCACCAGGGCCGGCTTAATAACCTCGCCCCTTCGAGATCGTTTTGGTGTCATTGGCCGTCTGGAGTTTTATACTCCCGAGGAACTTCAATTAATTGTTACCAGGTCGGCAAATATCTTGAACATTCCCATTGAACCTGCCGGAGCAGAGGAGATTGCTAAAAGGTCACGGGGGACCCCCCGAATTGCCAACAGAATTTTAAAGAGAGTTAGGGACTTTGCCGAGGTCACTTCAGATGGTCGCTTTACCAAAAAGGTGGCGGATCACGCCCTTAAGAGATTAGAAATCGATAAAGCAGGGCTTGATAAAATGGACCAAAAACTACTTTTGGCCATTATTGAAAAATTCGACGGTGGGCCGGTAGGGCTTGAAACTCTTTCAGCAGTCATTAATGAAGAAAAGGATACTATTGAAGATGTTTTTGAACCCTATCTTGTTCAAGAAGGGTATCTCAATAAAACCCCTCGGGGGAGGATGGCAACAAAATTGGCTTTTGACCATTTTCAGATGCCCTATCCAACCTGAATTTAAGTATCTATTTAAACCTGGCAATTCTAATTATTATTTTTTATATCTACTTTTATCAATTTTATTTTTTAGTTCCTTTACCCGCCCTTGAAACTTTTTAGTAATTTCCTGGCTCTCAATTTCATTTCGAATAACATGAGGGGTAATTAGGATTATTAATTGCGTTTTTATAATTTTTTCTGAAGTGTGAGAGAATAAATAGCCTATAATTGGAATATCCGATAAAAGTGGGAACCCGATTTTGCTCTTTGTTTTCTGCTCCTTGACCAAACCCCCTATTATCAAGGTTTCTCCATCGTGAACAACCACGGAAGTCTCCGCCCTTCTTTTACTAAATTCGTACGTCCCCTGTTCAGTATCTTTATTTTGTAATTGGCTGACTTCTTGAATTAATTTCAAGGTAACTAATCCTTCTTTATTAATTTTAGGGGTGAATTCTAATTTTATTCCGGCATCTTTGTAATCATAGGTTGTCGACTTATTGTTATTTGCATCATAGGTATCCCTGGGGATAGGATACTGATCAATTATTTCAATTATCGCCTTCTCGTTGTCCGAGGCCATAATATGCGGGCTTGAGAGAACATTGAATTTATCTTCTGCGATTTTATTGTTAAGGAGGGCAAAGAATTTATCTTGTTTAGCCAAAAGATAATTAATGCCGGGTCTTGAGGCCCAATTAATACTATCAAAGTTACTTATATTACTTATCCCTCCTCCAAGGTCTGCTCCAAAACGATAAGACTGATTATTTCCCGCTTTGCCTTGAAGGGCCCAATCCAGGCCAAACTCCTTAATATTATCCATTTTTATTTCTGCAATTAAAACCTCAACCAGCACTTGTCTTGGTTGAATATCAAGCTTTTTGACGATTTCTAAAACTGCAGGGTAATTCCTCGGAGAAGTGGTGATTATTAAAGCGTTTATGTATTCTGCAGCAACGATAATTACTTCTCCCTCTACTTCTTCCCCCCCAGTAAAATATGGAGGATAAATTGGCATTTTTGCCGCGCCGCGTCGAGTTGCCCCAGGGGGAGCTATGGGGGGTTGAATAATTGGGAATTTTTTATTATTTTTTTTAGTGCTTCTTTTTTTATAAATATCGTTGAGGGTTTGGGCTATTTCCTTGGCATCGCCATTTTCAACATAATAAACAAAAACCTTTTCTTTTGGCTGATAGAGTGGTTTATCAAGTTCTTGCACAAATTTTAAAAGCCTTTTCATGTTGGCGGCAGTATCATTTAAGATTAAAAGATTTAATTCTTCATGTTGAAGTGGGTTCGGAGCGGGTTTGGATAAAAAGGGTTTTAAAACGTTTAGCATTTCTTTCACTGGAATATAATCAAGTGGAATAATTTGAGTGATAAAGGTTTCTTCCTCCGGAAGTTCCGCGGCTCCTTTTCCGGAAATGACGGCCAGTGGATAATGTGTGGCTTCTTTGGCGGCAATAACCTTAAAGTATCTACCGGATATAACCAGGGTAAATCCATTTATCTTTAAAACGGATTGCAGGATCTGAAAAAGTTCATGAACGGGCACAGGTTGTGAGGTCTGCATGGTGATTTTACCTTTTACATTGGGGCCTAAAATATAATTCATACCAAGCGCCTCACTAACTATATTGATAATTTCTTCAATAGGGGCATCTTGAAAATTCAGGGTTACAAAGCCATCCGGAGTTAATCCTTCAGTTGGTCCTATTTCTTGGCCTTCAATTCGCTCAGATCCCTCCTTGGCCTCAACGATCTCTATCTTATCCGGGGCTATCAGTGGGGGAGAATAGGGCGTAAAAATTGTCCTGTTTTTTTCTACTGCAGTTCCGTTCCCCTGTTCATCCGAGTAATTTTTAGTAGCTTCTTCTTTCTTTATTTCTGTTTTTTGGATATTTTTATCAGGAGAAAAGGGGCGTCTCCCCCTGCGGCCACTTCCCTTATTTTCGGGCTCCACTTTCATTCTTTCAAGTTTTATTTTATATTTTCCACCTTTTATTCTTGCGGCAGCGCTCCGGTCCCCCGAGGGATTAATATTTTTCCCCATAAAGCTTGAACAAGACAGTAGCAACAACAATGTACAAATATAGAGAGAAAACCTAAAATAATATTTCATATAATCAACCTCCGGGTCCTCCTTGAAAGGTGAATTCAATAATCATTTTTATTTTTTTATTTTATTAACTTTTTCATTTATATTTTTACCCTCATTGTCGATTTACCCCCGGGTACATTGGGGGCCTATAAAAAGGGTTATTTCTTAATTGTTGAGGCACAACTGGAACAGGGGGCCTATATCCATATGTTGGTCTAGGTAGTTGCGGTTGTCCCGATCCGGGAGCATTTTGCCCTGGTGGAGCTGTTGGATAACCAAACGGGGCTCCTCCCTGTGGTCCGAATTGTGGGTAAACCGGTACCGGATACGCAGGAAACCGTGGGAAATTAGGGTATCCTCCCGGTGGGGGCGCCGGCTGCAATCCTCCCTGATTATCTTTTGACCCATCTTTATTAGAGTTTTTATTCTTTGGGTCGACATTTTTAGCTAATAATCGAGCTGAGTCTCGCAAGATTATTTCATATTCTTCATTATTTTTACTTAAGACCACTCGATCAGGCAAAATATCGAGAACGATCGATTCATTAATTTCATCTCCAACGTGATAGGTTTTCACCTTACCCGGAGTGATTTTTCCAGCTACTTCCCGAACCGGAACATCAATAACAGAGCCGTCTTTCATTCTTTTTTTCCTGGTTATTTTCTGAGGTTCTCCTCGAATGGACCCTTTCATCATGGCGCTTTTTTTATTACTAGTGATGATAATGCCATATAAGATTGGCTCTTTCATAGCAGTTTTATTTTTGGTCCGCTTTGTTTTAGTCGATTTTTCGTTTTTTTCTTCTTCGTCCTCGTCAGGTGCGGGAGGGAACCATTCAGCTCTTTCGGGCCTGAATAAATTTTTATCTGCTATAAGATCATAAGTATAAAGGGGGGCTAATTGAGGTTCTTCATCATCGAAGAGTATTTCCTCTTCAATAATATTTTGGGCTGAAACGGAAAAAGAATTTAACCATTCTTTTCTGATGATGGAATTCCATACTTTGTATACATTTAAACTTAGCAGAAAAATAATGATTAAAAGCCCGAGATTAATCCAAAAAATGCGTTTAAACAAAAATCGCTCCTATAACATTTTATCAGGATTTAAAATAAAACCGGAAACATCAATACTAGCTTTTACGTCTTTGCGCTCCCGTCCACGAATACTGCGTAAATCCAATTTAGAAATACTGAAAAATTTTTCATATGCTTCGATCATGTAAAGCAACTCTTTCAAATTGGTAATAGAACACTGAGTAGTAATCTGAACAGGTACCTCTAATAAATTCCCTCGCTCCTTGGTGGAGAGAATTCTTTGGCTTTGTATTGTAAGCGCAAATTCAGAGGCCATATCATTAAGGATTGTCTGCAATTCTGCTGCGGCAACAGCTGTAGTGCCTCCGGAGAGAAGCTTTTGATTAAAGCTCCCTATATTATTTTGTAGAAACTCCAGCCGTGCTTGTTTGCCCCCTTTTTTTTCAATAATAGATGAACAGTTTTTAATTTTTTGCTTTTTTCCCTCTATCCTCACGGTAAAGTCGTTATTATACGATATAAAATAAGTTAGGCCAAGGGCAAATAATAAAAGTGCAGCTGCGACCCCGAGGATGATAAGTGATTTTTTATTTTTTTCTTTACTCTTTTTCATAATTTTCAATTTCAATATTAGCTTTGATCTTGAACCGCTGCTTTTTCGGGCCTAATTTTCGAATACTTGAGGCGAATTGTACATTTTCAAGCATTGGCGAAATTTCTAATAAGGGAATTAAGTTTGACGGCGATTCGGAATAGCCGTCAATATTTATTCCTTCGTTGGATATATTCAGCCTGTCAAGCCAGGTATCAGATGGTAGAATATTGGTTAATTCTTTTAAAAGGTTCATTTTGCTGATTTCAGTCTCTGTAATACTTTCAAAACCGGAAAGCTCTTTTTCTAATTTTTCAATGTGATTAGCCATTTCCTTTACGTCAGCAACATATGGTTTTAATGTTTCCAGGTGATCATTCAGTTGTGATATGATAAGTTGTTTTTGATAAATTAATCCCGAACTCCATGCTATCAACAAAATGGAAATGATGCTGATAAAAGTAATAGCAAAGGCCAGATAGTCTCTCTTTTTTCTAATTTTTTTTCCCTCAGAGAGGAAATTGATCATTACCGGCTGTTCTTCCAGCCCCCGAGTAGCCAGCCCTGTAGCAATGGCCAGGCTTGATGAAATTTTTCCGGGAATATTTTCCTTAGTAATATTTTTTAATGGGTTTGGCAGATGTACCTTTGCCTCTATTTGATTGGAAATTTGCTCTGACACGAAACTATCATAAGCATCCACCCCAGTCACTATTATATTATCAAGGTCATCTTCATTAGATAGGGCATGAAGGGCAATATTCAGCTCTTGAATTATGTCTTTTCCCAGAGGATTTTCTTCCTCCTCCTTTATCTCAGAAAAAAGGTCATCTTTTTCAGGATCTTTTTTTTGAAGGGAGCCTGAGGTTTCAGAAATAAAGATATCTTCAAGATGATTATTATTACTGCGCTTAAGGCTTCTTGTTATTTTAATTTGTTTCCCATCCAAGATACCAAATTCAATAGATTTTTCACCAATATCTATGAGACCTGTGAGGCTGTTTTCCTCAATACTATTTTGACCTATGAGCCAATTCATCCCGGCAATGGAAGTAATATCAACTACCGGAGGGGTCTTTTGCCCTGACTCTATAAGATTGCATAAGTGTTGTACTTCGTCATTTTTTACAATAGCCACGAGAAGATGAAAAGTGCTCTCTTCCTGGCGGATAATGTGATAATCAAAAATAACATCTTCCGCTGGATAAGGAGTGTGTCTTTCTAATTCATAGCGCAACATGCTCCGCAATTCTTTTTCTTCCACTTTCGGCATGGTGATTTCTTTAAGAATGACTTTTTCTTTGGGAAGACCGATGACAATTTGGTCGGATTTGATACCTCTTTGTCGAATAAAATTTCTTAGATCAAGACAAAGAGGATCAAGTTCCTCCTCAGCCCCTTTTTGCTTATGAAGAGGATATTTTTTAAGAAAATAATCTATAAGCACTATCCCTTTGAAGGTTCGGCCAAGGTGCACCATGCGCAAAGTATTGTCACGAAGATCAATGCCAAGGCTTTGTTGTAAATAAATCAAATTAACTCCTTTGTTTGTTCCGGCCCGGGATTTTCCACTTTATGATTAAAAAGATAAATTTTCC
>JAUWIR010000389.1 GCA_030605265.1 Pseudomonadota bacterium
GAGTTTTAGAAATTTTTACCTCTCGGCGCCTTGCAAGGACCTCCATTTCAAAAGTCTTTAATCCCTTATTTTTTTCTATAGCCATATCTATACAATTCTGTAAACTCAGCTCCACTGCCAGTGTCTTGGTAGAGAAAAAAGTCAGAATAACAAACAGAATCAAAAAAATCTTCTTCATTTGCAAATATACCTATTAAGTAACTGATATTATATAGTTTTATTATCCTTTGCGCTGTCTTTTCGGCATATATGTTTCACCTGCGAATATATATTTGACTGTCATCAATTAGTTAAAAAATCACCTTAACATCCTCATTGTAATCGTAATTCATACTTCATTTCTCATCATTGCATTTCCCTTCATAATTCATCCTTCCTCTTTGATAATTCATCCTTTATTTCATCATTTATTTCATCCTTCATCATTTGTTTAAAACTCACTGTTACCTGCATTCCATGTTTAAGCCCTGAAAAATCATCAAGCCTGGCGAATATATCCTGAGCGTTAATATCATACCCTGCACTCGGATCAAAAACCCGCAGAGAATACCTCTTTAAAATAGAAAAGACTTGGTAGGTCATTCCCTTGTAAACCCTGCCCTCATAAGCGTCTACAAATACCTCTACAGGTTGCCCTTCCACCACCTTGCCAACGTCGCTTTCTTCAAGTTCCGCACGTATCCGCAGTTTATCCGGATCAATGATTTTCATAAAAGAAGCCCCCACATCCACGATCTCACCGGAATTTCTGTACAATTTAGCTACCAGTCCATCAATGGGGGAATGAATGGTATAATCTTTCAGTACAGCTTGGTAATAACTTAATTCTGATCCTATCTTCTCAACTACTGACTTGGCCCCCTCTATTTCTTCTTTCCTAACCCCTCTCATAAATTTTTTAAGATTGGCTTTTGATTCAGATAATTCCGCCCGGGTAATCTTCATCCCGTCCTCAGCTTTCTCCAAATCTATCAAGGTGGATGCCTCTTTGTGATAAAGTCTTTTTTGCCGCTCATACTCATCTTTTGCCCTTTTATAGATTATCTCAAGGCGATCAACCCTACTTTGAGCCATGGTAATATCTTCATCTCGAAAGCCCATTTCAAGTTCTCTTAACTTGGCTTTAGCCTCTTTCAGCTTTGCCTCGGTTAGTTGTAGCTTGGTCAAAATTTTACAATCATCAAGCCTGACTAAAAGCTGACCCTTTATTACTTTATCCCCTTCTTTTACTTTTACCTCGGAGATAATACCCATAACCTGGTTGCCGATTTCTATTTCTTCTTCACTCTCTACCATGCCTTTGGCCATAATGGATAAGTTGTTCTCAATCTTTTCATCCTCCGCCTTTGTCATGGTGACTGAATCCTTTAAAAACTTAGGGCTGATTACCGCCAGGCTGACGGCCAGACCCGTAAGGAGAGTTAAAAATAAAAGAGCAAAATAACTGCTTTTCATGCCGGCATCCTCTTATCTTTTATGATTTTCCCATCTTCTATAGTGATGATCCTGTTAAATATATCTTCCAATCTATTATCATGAGTTGCTACTACAATACATTTCTTTTGTTCCTTAGCAAAATTTCTCAATATCTCCATAACTTTCCTGCCATTTTCCAAGTCTAGATTTGCTGTAGGCTCATCAGCAAGAATGATTGGAGAATCGGCTGCAAGTGCTCTGGCTATACACACTCGTTGCTTTTCCCCGCCACTCATGTCTCTTGGCAAAAAATACATTCTTTCTGATAAGCCTACATTATTGAGCAGGTCTTTAACTTTTTGATCTGCATTTCCTCCCTTCGCCCTCTTTAACCAAAGCACTAATCTGACATTTTCATAAGCCGTCAAGGAAGGGAAAAGATTAAATCCCTGAAAAATAAAGGATAGATATTTTTTTCTCATTTTTGTAAGTAATGCCTCACTCAGGGTGGTGGTTTCATTACGATAAATTCGAATAGAACCTCCCGTGGGATGAAGTATGCATCCAAAAAGTGAAAGAAGTGTTGTTTTTCCACTCCCTGATGGGCCAAAAAGCCCTACTATTTCCCCCTCCTCCAACTGAAGGTCAACTGAGCAGACAGCCTTCACTTTAGTGTGTCCTTCAGTAAAAATCTTGGTTAAATTTGAGGAGACTATACTTTCCGGCATTTTCCTATTCCCTAAAAAGAATGGCGGGGTCTATCTTTTTCACTTTTCGTATGGAAAAAAAGGCTGAAGATAGGCACATAGTAAGGGTAAGCAGCAACACTAAGATATTCACCCACCCTTTTACCACCATTACCAAACCGATAGCTTTATAAAATCTAACTGAAAAAATAGTGAAGACAAGACTAATCAGATATCCCAAAAGAGCATTAATAAAGGCCTGAGAAAAAATTATCTGATAAATGGCCAAATTACTTGCGCCAAGGGCCTTAAGAGTGCCAAATTCTTTTATATGTTCAAGAGTGGAGTTATAGATTGTTTGTCCGACAATCAGAAACCCAATAAGAAAGCTGATGAGAATAGTCAGCAAAAAGGAAACCCCTACGCCTGTCTCCATAGTCCAATAAAAGCGGGTTTTTCTGCTAAAGTCCTTCTTTGAATAAACATCCACACCTTTAAGTTTCTTTTTCAGCTCCCCAACTATTTTCTTTACAGAATACCCGGGGGAGACCTTGGCAATAACAAACACGGTTTTATCCGGTCCTATCCATCGAACCAGTTTTTGAGCAAATCGATAGGAAGTAAAAATAATCGGAGCAGTAGTAAAGGATTTTACCTCCTGAGATATCCCGACAACTTTTACTCTTCGCCAAAGAACATCTCTGTAATCACCAACGCTTATTCTTCCCAGTCGCTTCATAGCTGATTCATCTACTATGACAAAATTACCGTTTTTCACTGCTCTTATATCACCAACCTTCATTCTCCAGGGACCGCCAATACCTGTATCAGGATTGTACCCTACTATTTCTACCTGCTCGGTACCCCCCTCCTTTTGTTTAATCACCCCCCAGGTGATGATCAAATTCTCAACCCATTGAATTCCCTCGGTAGAAAGAACGTGAAACTGCAGGTATTCGGGAATTGGCTGGGAAAAATCAAAATTCTTGCAATTTTTCGAAGTAACCCAAATATCTCCGCGTGTATGATCAATAATGATAGATGATGTTTCTGTCAGCCCAAGGTATATTCCCATCTGAGCAAAAATAAGACTGACGGCAAAGATCACCCCCAGAAGGGCAATAAATGATCTTAACTTTTCATACAGTAAAATCCTGAGGGCAACATAAAGCATATTAATCCGTATCCTAAAATCAGCCCCCACTTGTTAAGCTAAAGGGCTTAAATCAACTTTTGAGCTGATTCTTTAGGTCATAAGCTCATTTACTTTGGTTTTGTAGAAAATGATTTCGTTTCACTTTTTTTTAAGATTATCATTCTGAAGAGAAAACATTTCATAAAATAAGGTACTCACGTGTATAAACAGCTTAATTTTTATCGGCTAACCGATCCTAAAATAGCCATAAGTTAAAAGAGAGTATCTAAGGAGAAGCTATGAAGAATCAGATAACCAGTTACTCCTGATAAGACTTTTTCCCACTAGCCGAATTTTCTCCCAAACACCGATATAGTAATACCCTGATTACACAAGAATCATTGAGGATTTAGGAGGGGATTCATTAATTTATTTAGAATTAATAGAAGAGTTTAAAAAGAAATATGGGTTCGGGATCGAAGTAAGAATTATTGGCCAATATTTCATTGATCATCCTGTATATACTGTTCTGGAAACAGCCCGGGCAATCTACGACATTATTGAAAAAGAAAAAGAACTGGTAAAAATTGTCGAATCAACTCCATCAGGTATAGGGCGGCAAATATAAGGCATTAAATATCTCACAGCAAAGATACCAAGGGCAAAAAGATTTTCTTTTTACCAAGTAACCTTGATGCCTGAAAACACAATAGGTCCCGGCCTGTTCTGGTTAAGACTTTAAGTCTAAATTTCGTAATAGAAACCTTTTGTATCCCGGGTTGTCCGACTTAAGAAGAAAGAATTTAGAAAATGAAGGGTAACAAAAAATCAGCTTTTCTCTTTCCAGGAAATGATGTTGATTATAGAAAAGCACTTAAAAAAATCAGAGACAATGACAAATTTCTCGAAAAAATCAGAAAGGCCGGGACGAATATCCATGCTTATATGAACAGTGAGTTATACAACATGATGATGATCTATATCATTTCATGTACTATTTCAGATATTTATAAAACAAAAAATATCTTTCCTGAGCTTGTTTCAGGATATTGCATTGGCATGTATAGTTCTTTATATACAGCTGAAGCCTATACTTTTGAAACAGGTTTATCCATAGTGCGGGAAACCTTTAAACTCGTCAGCAGTTTCTATGACCAAAAAGAGCAGGACTATGGTATGGGAGTAATAATCGGGCTTACTGAAAATGAGATAATAGAGCTTCTTTTTGAAAACACGGGAGACCTCCTTGAAATAGCTTGCATTAACAGTGACCGCAATATAGTTATTGTAGGGGAGATAAAAACGCTGAAGGAAGGGCTCAAGAGAGCCAAAAAATTAGGGGCCTTTAAAACCATACCCCTTAAAACAGGATTTGGATATCATACTTCTCAGTTAAAAGACATTTCTGAAAAATTCCGGATTTTCTTAAAAAAATGTGAAATATTTGAACCGCGGTATAAAATTTTGTCCCCTCTTGATATGAATATTGTTGATAAAGATACCATTATCCCACTGCTTGTGAAAAACCTGTATTCTCCTATTCATTGGAAGTCCTTAATAAACACTATGATTACAGAGCATAACATTTGGAAAGGATATGAAGCAGGTCCCGGGGAGTCATTGGCGAAAATGTCCAAATATATTAACCGGGATTTTAAAGTTTACACTTATTAGAGGGCATGCAAGACGATGAAAATAGGAATTATTGGCTATGGCAA
>JAUWIR010000548.1 GCA_030605265.1 Pseudomonadota bacterium
GATAAATTGGGAGATAAAAAATGATCAACAAAAAAAAATTTTTTCTATTAATACTCTCTGGCTTTATTACAGTTTTTGTTTTGTCTTCACTATTAGCTTATACACTTTTGAAACCACCAAATAGAACAAAGGGGCTATCAATGGATCAAGAATCGCTGGATAGGATAGTTACTCTTACTCAAGAAGATAATGGTGAAACTATTAATTTACCTATAAGAGAAATATTTCGCGTAATCTTACCTGAAAATCCTACGACGGGCTATCATTGGACACTTTCTGAATCTACTACTTCGAATATTGTTTTGCTCCAAACGGATTATTGTATAGAGGATCAGGATGTTTCAAAAGTAGGAGGTGGGGGGGTCAGGAAGATGATTTTTCAGGTAACTGAGGAAGGACCAACAAAATTAGAAATTCTTTTACAGCGTCCCTGGGAACCTAAACAAGAATATGCGGATTCTTTTACTTTGAACATTATCATTGCTGAATAAAAAATTTAAAAAAGATGGCCTACGCTTATATAAAATTTACCGGCAGATTCTCCCTTTTTACGCCCTAAAATCCAGCCATAATCCATACGTATAGGGCCAACAGGGGTAATTAATCGAAAACCTAATCCTGCACTACTGCGCATAAAATCAAGGGCTACGTCTTTTCTTTTCGCCCAGACATTGCCGATATCAAAAAAGACCACTCCTTTTAATCGTTGAAAAATTCTCTGCCGCAACTCAACATTGCTCACCATGAGGACTTTACCACCGATAGGAAGTCCACTTTCTTCAGGCCCCAGAGAGTCCTCCGGATATCCCCTTACACTATTTAATCCACTTGTGAAGAAATGTTCTTGAAGGGGAAATTCCTCTTCTTTGGGGCTGTAAGCATAACCGGTGTTAATTCCAATAGCCAAAACTGTTTTACTGGAGGTTGGGAAAAAGGTTGCGTTAGTCCAGGTAAGTTTCGTGAATCTAGTTTCTCCTCCTATTAATTTTGCGGCCAATTCAATCCCCAATTGAGAAAAGGACCCTCGCTGAGGATCAAGGATGTTATCTCTACTGTCATAGGTAACCATAGGTTTAATACTGCTGATGGTAGGGTCTTTTTTTAATTCAAAATTTTTATCATAATCGATATTAATAAGTTTTGCCGCCTCTAATCGATAGGTAAGAGAAGAGTTGATCTTCTTATGAAAAGGCTTATCCAGCCGAAGTTTCAAACCTGTTTGTTGAAGATCATAGCCGTATTTTTCCTCATAACTATTAAAAAGGTTTAAATTTCCTGCAATTTTATATTTCGGCTCCAGTAAGGGATTTTGAAAATCAAGAGATACTTTACTAAAAGATTGGACCTCATTGGATAGATCATATTGCTTGCCAATTCCGGAATATTCCAATCTTAAAGCAGCCCCAAGGGCTGTTCCTGCGAAATTTTTTTCCCTTACCTCCAGATATCCTCTGTATCCTTTAACAGAATTATAGCCAATTCCAAAATTGATTCTGCCTGTATTCATTTCATCAACTTCAACTAAAATATCAATCTTTTGCTCTTCTTCCTCTAAATTAATCGGCTTTACTCTGGCGATTCTGAACAGGTCTAATTTGGTGAGTTCATTAGTACTGTCAACAATTTTTTGATAGCTAAAAGGTTCATCCTCGGAAAAGCTGAGTGAGTCTTGAATTACTGAATAGTTGGTTTTGACGTTTCTTCGAATAATATATTTTCCAAAACAGGCTTTCTCACCCTCATTTATGAGGTAAGTAAGTTCAACACTTCCCTCTTCTCTATTAAAATTTGCTTTAGGTGAGACCTTTGCAAAAACATATCCATTATTAGAATAGAAAATTACTAATTTTTTTCTATCATTTCGCCAATTTTTCTCAGTAAAAAAATTCCCGGGTTTTAAGGAAATTTGTTTTAAAAGTTGCTCTTGAGGGAAGACCTCATTACCCTGAAAATGTATCTTTTCCACAATTACTTGAGGCCCTTCATCAATAATAATTTTTTTTATAAGGAGATTTTTTTTAGAACTGAAAATTGACTTATGCTCAATTTTAACCCAAGGGTATCCCTGAAAAGTATAAAGCGCTTTTAAGGCTTCTAAATCCTCCTCAAAGACAATTTTATTAAAAAGGTTGTGACCAAAAGGGCATAACCTTTGAAGTACTAACATTTGGTTGCGCAACTTTTTACTCTTGATATTTGTATTTCCTTTAAAGGTTACTTTTTTTAAATAGACTTGTTCTCCCTCATCTATAAAAAAAGTTATTGAAGACTTTTCTTGATTGAGGATTTTTTTGTCATAGGAGACTTCTACAAATAAAAATCCCTTCCTCCAATATATTTCCTTTATATTTTCCACACACTCTTCTAAATCAAATTCAGCATACGATCGATTACTAAAGAGGACAATATTTTTTGATATCTCCTCATCACTAACAGACAAATTTTCCTTATAACTGACTATAACTTGAGGACCTTTATGAAGGGCCACTTTTACTTGTGCTCTATATTTTTTAGTATGAATTATTTGATAGCTAATGTGTGCTTTTAAAAAACCCTGGAGAATGAGTTGGTCCTCCATGTTGCGAATATTTTTCTTTAGTTTAGCTTCTTCCAGCACATTACCAGGGTATATTTTTAATATATGTTGGAAATATTTTTTTTCTTTTTCCGGTATCTGTTTCCCTTTTTCCTCAAAAAACACCTCTTGAATGTATGTTTTAAATCCTTTTTCGATTTTGAATAGTACGGTTACTTTATGATCATTGGTCCCTTTAATCACTTCAGGCAATACCTGCACTCTATAGAATCCTTTTGCTTGATATAAATAGGCAATATTATTGGCATTTTGTTGTAATATTTCCTGATCAAGCCGGTCACCTATTTGAGCGCTAATCATTTTTCGCACTTCATTTTTAAATAATGGGTAGTTGCCGGAAATTTTTATTTTTTTAATAATATATTCTCTTTTAAGATGAATTTCCAAAGAGGTCCCTTCCGGAGAAAAAGTTTTTTTTACCTCAATGGAGGAAAATTCATTTAAAAGCTCAAGACGCTGTATCCCCTTATTAAGTTTTTCCTGTATTAGCGCATCACCCACCTGTATGTCAAAAAGGTACAGTATTTGCGATCTTAAATCAGAATCAGCAGCTAGTTTTTCATGGTCCGGATCAATAACCAGGATTTCAATACTTTTGATTACAGCAGTATCATTTGAATTCTCGGCCCACAAGGACGTTTGTCCTATCTTCGTGAGGGTAAACAAGATAAGAAAAATGATCTTGGTAAAAGTAATTAATCTACTATTAAATTTTAATTCCATATTAGGTATAAAATCTCCCACCTTTGCTCAACTATTTTAGACGGGATAACAGGATTAATAAGATAATTTCAAATTAAAATGAATTACTAATCATGCTTCATGGGCTTTAATGATTCGTCTTACAGACTTTAATTCAAAAATACTATCACACAATAGTATCA
>JAUWIR010000577.1 GCA_030605265.1 Pseudomonadota bacterium
AGCATTCTCTTTGGGTTCCTCTGTATGATAAATTACCTTTTGCATATTTTTTAAAGGATCACAAGGGGCCACCTTCTCATGATGCACCGTTTGAAAGAGCCTGGCTATAATCTTGGCATCATCCAATTCATCAGTTGGTTCATTAAAACCTAACGTGTAAGTATTAATTGGATGAACGCCAATTTCTTTCATCATGGCTACTATGGTTGAAGAATCCATACCTCCCGACAAATAAACGCCTATTGGTACGTCGCTTATTAATTGTCTTTTAACTGCTGAAGCAAGAAGACATGGAAGTTCCTTCAAGACCTGAGAAAGCGAAAGAGATCGATCGGGGGTATAGTGATAATTGGCAAAAAAGAATTTTTTAAGGCCTTGAGAACTAATTTGTATCATCTGACCGGGAAGCACCCGATGAATATTCTTAAATAACGTCTTTTCACCGGGAATATAGCGTAAATTTAATAGATAGTGCAAGGATTGATAATCTGTTGATGATTTATAATGAGGCAAACAAAGGATTGATTTAATTTCCGAACCAAATATCAACTGGCGATCTTTGTAAAGGTAATGCAAAGGCTTTATGCCAAAGGCATCTCTGCCTAAAAGCAATTTCTTTTTACCGACATCCCAAAGGGCAAAAGCAAACATTCCATTGAGGTATTTGGGAAATTCAACCCCATATTCTTCATATAAATGGAGAATCACTTCAGTATCAGTCTTTGTATAAAAACAATGCCCACAGCTTTCCAATTGTTTCTTTAAGTCAGGGAAATTATAGATTTCTCCATTATATACACAGCACAGCGATTTGTTTTCGTTCCAGAGTGGTTGATTTCCACCTTCAATATCAATGATACTCAGTCGAGTATTTCCTAAAGAAACTTCATTGGAAAAATATATTCCTGTGTGATCAGGGCCTCGATGCTTAATCCTGGCACACATTCTCCTGATCAATTGATCATCTCTAAAACCGAAAAAACCTACTATTCCACACATATATCGTCAACCAATTTTAAAATACAAGACAGTTGCTGAAATTTCCACCCATTGCTCCCTGCCGGCGGTTATTGTGTTAACAGGAGAACTTTTTTTCATTGAATTTTCCTTTTAAGGAGATTTGAATTTGGGACAACAGATGTCAAAGGTTATTACAATTTATATAGTTTAAGGGTGGGACCAGGTTTGTTCCATTCATTGCTTTCAATAACTTTTATTAAGGTACCGTCTCTATCAAGAGATTTATAAAAATTAATCTGCTTTTTGGTTACTTCCGGATATTCAATCTGACTTTCCCGCAAATAGTAACGAATTGAGAAATAACTGCAGGTAATCGCATAATCCACATTATACTTAGATTTAAAGAACTTGGCTTCAGGAAGCCCTGGCTTCTTTACCATACCTTTTGAATAAAAAAGAAGCTTATATTTTTTTCGAGAAATCTTTGGAGGATAGAGATTAGCCAGCAAAATAGTGCTCCCTTCAGGAATATTTTTTTCAATCCACTCTCTGGCAATGATCCTTGAGTCAGTATGAGACATGAGCCGGCTGTATTGGATTGATCGAGCTGCAGTAGGCCCAACGAAAAAAAAGACCAGAATAGTGAGGACTATTGTCTTTTTTACTTTTTCAATCTTAAAAAAATCAACTGCTTGAGTCAAAAAACGAGCTGCAATCACTGTATATAAGGGAAGAAATAAGTATAAATATCTGACTACTCGAAGTTTTTTGGGTTCAGCCAAAAAATAGTAATAAGCAATAATATAAAGAACAAAAACAAGGTCAATAGCTCCTTGCTTATTTAGCAAGGTACACCCTTTGTAAAGGGCAAAAATTAAACCGGCTAAGGTGAGAAGCAATAAAGGCAGGTCCATTGCCCCTCTAAGCGAATTCATGCAGAGAGGCTCATTAAAATTTGGTGTTGTAGAAAAAAGAAGGTCAAAATAACCTTGCTGGACCTGACCCAATTTGGCCCTGTAGCCGGAGGACTTCTCTTTAGCAGTAATTGTTTGTGTCTTCTTCATCTTCACTAAATGAGGAATATACTCGTTAGACTTAAATAAAAACATAGGCGTACCTATCAAAAAGGCAATAACAATAGTCATAAAACCCAAAAGGATCTTTTTGAAATTTTCTTTAAAGAACTTACTCTTATTCTTGTCATAAAACCATCCGAAGGCTATAGCCAGGGAAAAGGGTAAAACTAAAGAGACCGGCAAATATTTGGTTGATATTCCAAAACCAAAAAAAAGACCTGCCAATATATAGGATTTTAGATCATTATCAAACAAGATTTTGGTAATATAGAGTAAGGCAATGGTGGTAAATAAAGCCATAGTAGCATCAGTCATGGGATATTTACTATCTTTCACATGTAAGTACATAAAGGCAAGAAAAAAGGCACTGATAAGCCCTATTCTTTTATCTTTATACGCGGCTATTGCCAGAAAATATACAAACAGTATCGTCAAAGCGCCGGCTAAGGCACTGGTCAACCGTGCCCAAAATTCAAACTTGTAAAAATTTCTCTCATCGAGGAATAAATTGTCAATTTTTTCCTTATAAGATAAATTACCTCCAGTCAATTTTCCCTGTATGAATCCATAAATCACAAACTCGCCGGCCAATAAATTATGGAATAAATTGGGATAATAATAATAATGGGGATCAATATCAAATTTCTTATTAAGAATATTATAGGCAATTCTTTTAGCCGGCCTGATAGTAGCGCCGGAATCAATATAGGAAATTTCCGGGTGGCCCCATTTTATTCCCCATAATCGAAGGCCGAATCCTAAAGCAACTAAAAAAAGCAATAATAAGAGAGTTTTATCTTTTAAAGTACTCATTTTTTGAAAATAGTAAATAATTTAATTTGGAATATATTCAATGTGTCTAAAATAAATTTAATGATGATGTTACAATACCATAATTCGTCTATTTTTTAAAATCTTTTCAGATTATTCAGCAGTTCTAATTTTGCAATCTGTGTAAAATATAATTTATAGTTTACTTAATTACAATACCAAGGTAGTTTATTGCAGAGTTCACACAAAGAGCATAAGAAAGACTCTGAAGATCATTCCTGATTATTATGATAAATTTTCATAACCTATTACCTTAGCATCTGATTCCTTATTCAACTGTTTCGAAGTAGTTCCTGATGCACAAAGGGAATGAAAACCGGAGATTGCTC
>JAUWIR010000107.1 GCA_030605265.1 Pseudomonadota bacterium
CAATATACGAGGCCTAATTGTTAACCTAATTTCAGATTATCCGGGATGAAGGTAGGCCTTATTATAAATTTTAATGTGCCTGTTTTAAAAGAGGGAATCAAGAGGCTTGTCTTTTGATTTTTCTCTGTGTCTCTGTGTCTCCGTGGTGAGCTAAATTGTTACAAAATTGTTTGATGAAAGGGAATTATTTTTTCGCCATGCAGGGAGATTTTTTTGTCAGGAAACTTTTTTCTCAAAAAAAGAAGATTACGACGATGTTGCCCAATGAAAATTGAAAGTTCACGTTCAGGCACCAGGATGCTTAGCTCCTGTTGATTTTTTGCTTGTTTGATTGCTTCAACCATCTGATCATAGGCAATAGAGGAGGACACAAGCTCACCAAGTGCAGGGTGGCAAGGGCCGGCTACAATACTTTTTGATTTTTCCATTTCCGGAATGGTCTGTAAACCAATTCGAGCTATGGGAATATCCGCTTCTAAAAAGCGTAAAGCTATTTTTTTACAAAGAGAGATAGTTTCCTCCAAAGGCAAGGGGGTATAATCCCCTTGAAAATACATCTTTTCTAATTCCGTATTCTTTAATACTAAGGTTGGATGAATACGAACAAAAGCAGGGCGAAGTTGGATAATTTTTTCAACAGTCTGAAAAAGGATTTCGGAAGTTTCTCCAGGTAACCCGATCATCAAGTGAAGACCAAGGCAAAATTGATGTTGGTGAAGGAGGTTGACTGTCTGAATAACCTGTTTTTCAGAATAATATCGGTGAACTTTTTGTAAGATATTTGTATTTAAAGATTGCAGGCCAAGTTCAATGGTTTTTACGCCGCTCTCTTTTAACAGGGGAATATTAGCTTCAGAAATATAATCAGGTCGGGTTGATATCCTTATTCCGTCGATTTTCCCCTCATGTATATATTGATACACAATGAGCAAATAATCTCTTTGCTCCTCCAAAGGCATCCCGGTAAAATTGCCCCCATAAAAAGCGGCCTCAATTCTAATAGGGCTTTTATCTTTCTTTTGATGGAGGGGGGAAAGTGTGCCTAAGCATTTTTGAATAAGAAGGTGAAGGTCCTGGGGTTTTTGTATTGAAGAATACCCGGTAGCCTCTTTTTGATTACAAAATATACATCTATGAGGACAGCCCTTGTGGGGAAGAAAAATAGGGATGATTTTAACTGGTCTTCTTTTTCCTCTTAAGGTAGGGGAAGTTTGTAATCTAATTGGAAAGGCATTTTCATTTTTTTTAATGGGAGTTTTAGACTTTGCGCCTTTGTGCCTCTGTGCCTCTGTGCCTTCTTTTAATCTAATTTTCATATTTTAAGGATCGTCCCATCAATTCGACAAAGGCCTCTGTGGGATTTTTTCCTTTAAAAAGGACGGCTGCTACTTGCTCTGTAATGGGCATCTCTATGGAATGACGCTGAGCTAAGTTGATTACTGATTTGGTAGTCTTGACCCCCTCGGCCACCATTTTTGAAGAATTGAGAATGGCGGATAATGTCTCACCTGCCCCTAAGCGAAGGCCCAACGATCTGTTTCGACTTAAATCTCCAGTACAGGTAAGGATAAGGTCTCCTACTCCGGATAAACCATAAAAGGTGGACGAAGAAGCGCCCAGGGCCTTCCCCAGGCGGACAATCTCTGCCAAACCTCGGGTGATAAGGGCAGCCCGGGCATTGTTCCCAAACCCTAATCCATCAGAGATCCCTGCAGCAATAGCAATCACATTTTTTACAGCCCCGGCTAATTCAACCCCTATTACATCGTTATTTCTATAAACGCGAAAAAAGGGAGTGGAAAATAACTGCTGAATATATTTTGTTTCATCAGGGTCTTCTCCGGCTACAGTAATGGCAGTGGCCTTTTTATTAGACACTTCTCGTGCAAAGCTTGGCCCGGAAAGGACAGTAAAATTGATCTGCAAAGAGGAGGGAACTGCCTGGTGAATGACCTGTGACATTCTTAAAAGGGTTTCTTCTTCTATCCCTTTTGTTGCTGAAACAAAATGTACCTGAGGAGATAAAAAAGAACAATAGTGTTCGGTAGTAAGACGTAAGAAATGAGAGGGAACTACGGATACGATGGTACTTTTTTCTGTTACTGCCTCTTGTAGAGAATTAGTTATTTTTAAATTGTGGGGGATAGGGATTTCAGGCAGAAAAATAGAGTTTTCCAGGTTTGTCTCAATGTGTTGGATCACCTCTGCTTCATAAGCCCACAAAGTAGTATCGTATCCTTTTTCCGATAAAAGGATAGCCAACGTTGTTCCCCAACTTCCCGCGCCAATAATCGCTATTTTCTCTCTCATCATTACTCTTGAAGTAAAGCGTTGATCTTTTCTACCTCAATCTTTTCAAGGTAGTTCATGATGACTGTATCATAATGGGCAGTATGGGCAAAGGTTTTTTTCATGAGGGTAAATTTTAGGGAAAGATCTATTTCTCCTTGATTTTTCATTAATTTACTGCCAATAAGCCCATAATCTTCAGGATCTACAACTACTACTACATCCTTAAAATTTTTCGCAGCAGATCGCAACATGGTTGGACCGCCTATATCAATATTTTCTATAGCTTGAGATAGGGTGCAGTTTGTATTGGCAATGGTTTGCTCAAAAGGGTAAAGATTTACCACCACCATATCTATGGGCAGACAATGTTGTTCAGTGAGTTGTTGCATATGCTCAGGATTATCTCTTTTAGCCAGAAGACCGGCATGTATTTTAGGGTGCAAGGTTTTTACTCTTCCTTCCAACATTTCGGGGGATTTGGTATATTCGGCAACAAGGGTTAGAGGGATGCCGTTTTCTTTCAAAAGCCTTGAAGTGCCGCCAGTTGATAAAATTTGAATATCTAAACTGTGTAAGGTTTTGACTAATTCAACAATTCCCCTTTTATTTGATACACTGATTAAAGCCCTTTTAACTTTTCCCATTTAAACCTCCTTTATTATCCTTCTGCTATTACCCTTTTTAGTAAAAATAATATTTTACTAAATGCTATTTTTTAGACAGGATGAACAGGATTTTGTTACTTCTTATCCTGTAAATCTTGTCTAAAAATTTTCCATAAAAAAGCCCTTTAAAATAAAAATTATATTTTTTATACTATTTTCATTTTCGGGGGCGGTCAAATTGAATATTTGACCGTGAATATTTAGACAGGATTAACAGGACTTTTTTTTATCTTGTTCATCCTGTAAATCCTGTCTAATAAAAAAGCTTTTTGGCTTATTATATATGAATTATTTGGGTGTTTTATTTTGTTCTTATTCCCAATTGTCTTTCTCATAGGGTCCTTCTCCTATTATCCCTCTCCAAGGTCTGAAGGTTCACTACCTTCTCCCTTATTGGTTTGTTCAGCCTCATGGGCAGCCTCATCCACCATCTGATCAAACTCTTCTCCCGCCATATCCTCTCCCATTTCTTTTCCCATTTTTTTCATCCACTTGGCCATGCTTACAGGATCATTTTCATCAAGCCCTGTCAGATTACCGGGATCAGTTAAGGATTCTAATCTGGCCTCTTCCGATTTAATCATGCGAACTCGAGAAATCATTTTTTGAATATCAGTACTGCCGCAATATTTACATTTGATGGCAGGAGAATCCTTTCGATTTAAAACCAAAATAGTAGAGCGCTTTTTACATTGGCTGCATTTATATTCATAAATGGGCATTTAGCTTACCTCCTTTTTCGTAAGTGTGGTATCTTTTTGACAATAGTCCAATTGGAAAAGTTTTTCTTTTATCTGAATAATACAATGCTCAGGATGAGATACTCCTTTTAAGCAGAGTAATTTTCTTCTTTTATGTCCATTTGTTGAAAAATCCGTCTCTTTTATATCAACCAAACAGCCGTGAGGGCAGTTGAGGCACTTTTCCCATTGATAATCGAATACTTTTCCAATGATCAGAGCTTGTTTCGCCTCAGCTACGGAAAAAAAGTTGGTAGAAATTTTTTCTTCAATTTCAATCTGATGCAGTTTATCCAAGACAATCCTTCCCCGGTCAAGGCGCAATTTGGCCAAAAATTCCAATTTATCTCCTTCAGCTAACTTCAATTTGGTTTGTTGCCACGGGAGTATATGAGCATAGATTGTATCTTCAAAATGAGTAATGTCAATAAAAGCCTCTTTAAAGATTAAAAGAAACCCTTTAAAGGAAAGATGCTGCCTGTTATTTTGATGGTGCATGATATAATGAGGTTTTATTGATTTTATGGTACCGGCACAATTGGCTTGCTTGCCAATTTTTTCCATTAACCAATTTTCAAATTTGCGCAAGTCATTACAAAAGAGCTGATACTCTTTTGTTGATACCAGCAAATGAGGCTGTTTTATGATCTTCTCATCATAGTAATCAGCGCAGGAAGGACATTTTTTACCAACATGGGTGAAAGATTTCGGGCAGGGGAGCCCTCTATTTAATTTTTTACATAACCATTTAAAATAAATGCAGCCATTGGGATAACATCCTTTTTCCTTGAGCACATGATAGACCGAGACTATATTTCCAAATTCCTTATGGGCCTCGTGATTGCATTGAAATATATCAAGCCGTTTATATTGATTTTTCATAATCCGTCTTTTAAGAAAAGCCTGCATTTTTTATTGTTTAATGTATACTTTTTTATTTCAGATCTGCAAGTAAGATGTCAAAAATCTTTTTCCAAAATAGCATATTTATTGATGAAATACAATGAAATATACATAAAACAGCTGATAAGCTGATAAGAAAAAAACAGCTCAACAGCTGTATTGCTAGTGCCAAATGGCTTTTTTATTATAAGGTTTATTTAAAAAATAGAAAAACAGGGGGCACTCATTAAATGAGGAAGCTATATTGGCGTGCCCCATGGATAATACGTCGGATTTGAATAACCTTCGCTTTCACAACATAAAACACAAGATATTTGTCGACAATGAGTATTCGATAGCCGAGCTTTTTGAGTCGGTTATCCTTTGGAATTATACCAAGAAATGGATTATCTGATAATTGCGATATCGACTTGTCAAACTTTTCAAGATGGGAATGGGCGGCAGTGGGATTATCCTTCTTGATATATTCAAAGATTTCAAGAAGGTCTCTTTCTGCTGTTGATAAATAGCGAATCCTATAGGGCGTGCTCATGAAATTGTTTTTTTTAAGCGCTTCATCATTTCATGATGCGTTATCCCCTTTTCGCCTGCCGCGTCCAATGCTTCAGCCTCTCCAAGCTTTTGATAGAGTTCAAGTAAGCCAAGAAGACGTTCATAGTGGGATTGACTCATTATAACTAAATCGCCTTGCCCATTTTTTGTTATGAATATAGGTTGATCCTCATCATGGCAAAGTTCTGATATTTCATTGGCTTTATTTCTCAAATCGGATATCGGTCTAATGAAAGGCATAACCTCCTCCTTATGTTTATTATGATAATATCTTATCATAAAAATGATATTCGTCAAGTTTTCTTAATTAAGTTTACAGGTCTGTTAGAAAAGGGGTGGCGGGCCTGTGGTGGTCGCGCACAGGTCATTTATTAATTTGTGGTTAATATTAAATTTTGCAAGGAGAATCCTGCCGCCGAATAATGAACCTTATGAACGAAGAGTTGCGGTGAGACGTAAATGTTTCTTAAGCAGTTCAAGGGCTGAGATGATATTAGGGGAAATAATATCTGCAGCAAGAATTGCCTCTTTGGCAGCGCCTTCTTCCTGAATGACCGCAATACCAAGGCCGGCTTTTTCCAGCATGAGCCGGTCATTCCGCCCATTGCCAATACAAACGGCCCTATCGGCGCCAAGGCGATTTATGTGGTCCAATTTTCCCACCTCTTGATGATCTTTCGATAAAACGGCAAGTTGACAGGGGATGCCCTCAAGTTGCTCTTTGGCCCTACCAAAGGTATCTGCTGTAAGAATGTGGATGATTAAATTATTACTCAAAAGTGTTAATTGCTCCTTAATCCCCGGCAGAAGAAGCCCATCACAAGCTAGGGTGCCATTGAAATCCAAAACAAGAAACTCAAGCTGTAAATTTTTGAATCCAGGAATAGATATATCAATCATACAAACCTCTCTGAATTATTTTTTATCAATTTATTAGCGTATCAGCTAAACCAGCTTATTAATTCTAATCAACAAGCTTAATAAGTAAGTAATTTGCTGAAATTTGTCAAGTCTAATGTAAGCATACATTTCTCATAAATATTTTCAAGAAAGCCAAATCCCATCTTATTATAAACACAATCATGTTTATCCTGTTATCCTGTCAAATATTTTTTTACATAAGTGAATCTAAAAACCTATTGTACTGATAAAAAGATTTTCTGAAAAGAAAAGGGGCGGAAGAAAAAGTCCGCCCCCTTTATAAAAAAATAAAAAATTATCTTCCCCCGATCCTCCCGGAGGGATAAACTATCTGGCGATATTCTTGATGAGTGGCTTCTTGGGCCTTGATTCTGATATGGTTGATGTCATCATAATATCGCTCTAATAAGGAAACTACAGCTGAATCCAAACCAAAGTTTTTGGTCATTTCCCATAAAACCGATAATACTTCCTCTTTCATCATGCCTGATCGATAGGGGCGATCTTCATTGACCGCAGTGAATACATCAGCTACAGCCATGATTCGTGATCCCAGTGGCAGATCTTGCTCTTGATAATGAAAAGGGTATCCCTGGCCGTCTAAACGCTCATGATGAAAAGAACCCCAGGCATTTATGATATCCAGATCGGCAATATTATCCAAGATCCTATAAGTATAAAAACTATGGCTTCGAATGATATTGCATTCATCAATGGACAATTTTGTCCTTTTCTCTAGAATTTCTGAAGAAACTACTAATTTTCCTAAATCGTGCAGAAACCCTGCAATGCGCATCATTCTACTTTCACGCTCGGAAAAACCTGCTAACTTACTTAGGGCTTCAGCAGAAGCAGCTACTCCACTGGAGTGGGTAACTGTAAAGGGACTGCGAAAATCGATAATTTGACAAAAGAGATTGGTAAGGTCCATTAATCCGCTCCAATCCAGCTCTATAGTATGCATGGGGCCGCGGCGAAGTAAAATAGAATCTAAATAGGGAGAAGAAAGGTCCAGCCAAAAATACTCCTTACAGGCCAAGTCCTCAAAAACCTCTACCAAACGGGGAACAAAAAGGCTCCCTCTCTGCTGGTGAATTTTTTGACGAATCCCCTGAATTTGCCCCAGGACCTCTCTGCTCTTATCCACTAAGGAATCCACTCTGTCAGCCAAATGGAGGATATGGCTTTCCAGAGGAACTGATTCTCCCCCGAATTCACAACCTCTCCCTTCCTGCCAGGGAAGATGGTGATACCGTATTGGTAAACTGAGCTTCTTTAATGGAATAAAATTTTTCAACAGCTGGAAGCCAATTTCAGCATGATTACCCAAAATTTTATTCTCAAATCTTAGTACATCCAGTTTTTCCTGAAGAGAAAAGATACCGCAATCATGTATGGCCCCGGCAAGAATTAGACTATTTTGTTCCTCAATAGACAGCCCTAATTCTGAGGCAATTCGTAAGGCAATGTAGCTGACCCTCTTTTGATGGTTTACTACTGCCTCGCTTACTAAATCCATGGCTCCGGAGAGACACATAATTAGATCAAAAAGACAAATCTGTAATTCCTTTATCATAATAGCGTTCCTTGCACTATAAAATCTTCTATCACAAATATCTTCATCTATATCTCGTTTCATAAGTGTATCGTCATGGTAGGATATTTTTGCTGCAATACTAATTTTAGTTCAATACTATGAACTTA
The DNA here is from genome assembly GCA_030605265.1 of Pseudomonadota bacterium. GTDB lineage: Bacteria > SZUA-182 > SZUA-182 > DTGQ01 > DTGQ01 > JAUWIR01. The sequence continues at coordinate 7,778 of JAUWIR010000107.1, forward strand.
AAAAATTGTCCCTGAGTTCAGCAATTCTGCTATAAACCTATGTCAAGATATAAAAAAAATATAAATTATCGCAGAGACGCAGAGAACGCTGAGTTTTTCTTATATTATCTCTGCGAACTCTGCGGTCTCTGCGGTGAAAAATTGTTGTCTTGATCACCTTGACATTGGCTGGTTGCCTGCCCTAAGATAGATAAGATAAACTAATTAATTTTTATTCAATATGAACAAGGGGAAGCTTATGAAAATTCAAGTCCTTGGTTGTTGTAAGGAGTATCCCGGTTTTTCTACTACTGCCTTTTTATTGAATAATCATCTTCTTCTTGATGCAGGTGATATGGGTGAAGTATCTTTTAAGGCTCAAATCAGCCATATTCTCATCTCCCACAGTCATTTCGATCACATAAACGGGCTTCCTTTTTTAGGGGAGATAATTGTAGGAAAGAATCAGTCGCCTATTCCAATTATAGGCCCTGCCCAGGTTTTAGAATGTTTGCATGATCACATTTTTAACAATAAAATATGGCCTGATTTATTTCAGTTGCCCTTGGATGGTCCTGTTTTTCAATTTCAGGAAATTTCTCCCGATAAGATTTTTTCAGCCGGAGAATTTCAAATTACTTCGTTCCCAATGAGCCATTCGGTCCCCAGCACAGGATATGTGATTTGTGAAAAAGATAAGGCGCTTTTGTATTCTGCAGATACGGACTCTGTTGAAGAACTTATCCCTATTATAAAGAGGGTGAAGGAGATAAATGCAATATTACTTGAAATATCATTTCCCAAGAGGCTGAAAAATTTAGCTAAACAAACAGGGCACCTCACGCCGGATTGTCTTGAAAAATTTTTAAAGAAAACAGGCGGGAATATCCCCCTTTTGATTTTTCACATGAAACCCCTCTATGTCAATGAGATTATTGAAGAATGCAAACAATTTGCTCCAATCGTCAAGATGGTGCAAAAAGGAGAGATTCTTTTTATTTAATATTTTTTATTTTAAAAATGATTGAATAATTTATTGAAAAAGCTCAGAGTTATGGTATAATTTTTTATTAACTGCCTTCTGTGCAATGTAACAAAAAGAGGAGATTTTTTTGAAGCAACATGTTTATCCCAAGGCAGCCTTGATTAGTCTTGGGTGCCCCAAAAATTTAGTTGACTCTGAAGTGATTTTAGGTTTTCTTCAAGAGGCCGGGTTTCCTATTACTTATGATGAAAAGGAAGCTGAACTTATCATTATCAATACATGTGGTTTTATTGAAGATGCGCAAAGGGAATCAGTTGACACTATTTTAGAACTGATTGAGGAAAAGAAAAAAGGCAGAGCGCTGGGAATAGTTGTAGCAGGGTGTTTAGCTCAAAGGTATGGGGCGGACTTGAAGAAGGAAATACCGGAGATCGATCTACTTCTGGGCACAGGTATGCTTGATCAGGTGGGGGCCCTTTGCTGTAATATGCTGGAAAGAAATGTTGATGACCCTGTCTTGGTAAATGATGAACCTGTGTATATTTATTCAGATCAGACCCCTCGAATTCGGGCAACATTGCCGCATGTGGCCTATATTAAAATTGCCGAGGGGTGTGATAACAGGTGCTCGTATTGTCTTATCCCTTCTTTAAGGGGAAGATATAGAAGCCGTCAGATTCCTTCAATTGTCAGGGAGGCTGAAAAATTAGTCAACCAGGGGGTGCGGGAGATTAATTTGATTGCCCAGGATACCACCGCCTATGGAAAAGACCTTCCCCCCAACAAGGAGCAACTGGTCCCCTTGTTAAAAGAATTGGTAAAGTTAAAGGGATTAGATTGGATCAGACTTCTTTATACCTATCCTGATTTTCTTACAGGAGAATTAATTGAGCTTATTGCTCAAGAGTCTAAAATTTGTAGCTATATTGATATGCCCATACAACATATTAATGATGAAATTTTAGGCGCCATGAATCGAAGAGGTACTCGAAAGTCCATTGAAAAAACTCTTTCATTAATCAGAAAAATACTCCCTCAGGCAATTGTAAGGACCTCCATAATGGTTGGTTTTCCTGGGGAAACAGAGGCCCATTTTAATGAACTACTCACCTTTGTATCTGATGTCGGCTTTGATCGCTTGGGAGTATTTTCCTTTTCCCCTCAAAAGGGGACTGCTGCGGGAAAAATGAAAGGAAAAGTGAGTAAAAAGGTAAAAAATAAAAGACAAGATACTCTTTTAAAACTTCAAGCTGAAATTTCTTTAGAAAAAAACAGGCAGCTTGTGGGCAGTTCTCAGGAGGTGATTATTGACGG
>JAUWIR010000593.1 GCA_030605265.1 Pseudomonadota bacterium
CCCTTTGTACTCTATGGAATTTTAAGGTATCTCTATCTTATACATCAGAAAAATGCAGGAGGAAGACCGGAAAAAGTATTAATTACAGACAAACCCCTGTTAATCAATATATTAATCTATGGCCTGGTGGTTATCGGGATATTATATTTTTAATAAATGATATCAATCTTTTTTCTTACCAGAAGAATTTTGCACTTGCTCCGGATTTTTTACTTGTTCCTTCAGTTTTTTACCAGAAAGATTTTGCACTTGCTCCTTAACCTTAATAGAAGGCTTAATAGAAGGCTTAATAGAAGGATTCTGCACTTTATGGGCAATTGCTTTGGGACCGTAAATTGAACGTACAGCTTGCGAGATTTTATTTTCAGGGGTTTTTTTATCAATAAGTGTTTGAATAAAGGTTTTCATTGGTAGACAACGACCTAATTTGCAGCCGGCTAAATTTTGAGTAATATTATTAAAAACAAAGTTATATTTTGAGAAAAGTTTGATTGCTTCTTTAGTGAATTCAATCTCAGGAATATTCTTATTAGATATTGTCCTTTGAGGCAACTTTTGGGGTTGGGGAGATTTTATTCTTCCGCTTACATAAAAAGTAACTTTGGGCGTATGAGCATTGTCATTATCAATTATCACCCTACCAAAAGTTTTGTCTTTCAACAAATTTGGATCAATTTCAACTTCAAATCGTAATTTTTTATTCTCTGCCAGAGTAAAGGGGAGTTCCTCCTTCAAATGAAGAGTGATAAAATCATCCGGTGATGAAATAGTATTAATTTTTAGGGGTTTTTGGCTTAAATTCTTCAATTCAACTGATTTAGTGGTTTTGGTTTTCCCTCCATCCGGAAGAATTTCTCCAAAATTCAATCTTTTTGGTGTTAATTCTATTTCCACTTTAACAAAAGCACTGAGCTTTAATTTCTTAACAGGATCTTTGGGATCATTTGAATGTACATAAATTGTTTTTGCTTGTTTCCCATTGTATGATTTAGAGTGAAAAGTTGCTTCGACTTTCCCGGTTGCTCCGGGTTTTATATCTCTCTCCGAGAGATTTACAACTGTGCACCCTCACCCACCTTTTACTTTTTCAACAGTTAAGGTCTCTGTACCTGTATTTTTAAATTCAAAAATATGGTTTTTTTTGTCATTCTGATACATCTGCCCTAAATCAAATGATTCTTCTTGAAATTGTATCTTAGGTTGGGCGAAACTTTGGCAAGGCAAAATAAATAAGTTAAAAAGCAATACCATAGAAAAAACGATCATGTACTTTTTCATATTTTCAACCACCTCAAGTTAATAACTGAATTTTAAATTTAAATTTTATTTAGTATACATCATGTATTTACACTTTTCAATTATATTTATATGACAGAATAGCCTTGGACTTGCTTCAGGCAGCAAGATAATATTTTAAAAGAATATTATGAAAAACCCCTTTCAATTCTTTATTATTTGAAATTGGTGCTAGTAATTGCTCAATTTTTTTTCTTTGTTCTAAATCAAGTTTTTTTTCTTTCCTATCACTATCAGTTAAACTTGCGCCATTAGATGATGAAGGAACGTGACCTAAGATAAACTTTATATTAAAATTATTTTGGGAAAAAGAATTACTCATCGTACTTTTAAAAAATCCTTTGATATTATTATTTATTTGCTTTACAGTATGTTGAAGGGCCGACATCCATTTTTGATCATCAACAGCAATAATAATATTTTCATCTTGACAATCTACCAATTCAGTATGTTCGGCAAGTTTTGAGCCAATAATCCGGGACCAATTTTTTTTTAAACTTTCCTTTTGGCATCGATTCATAATAATTTTTGAATATTCCTGAGGAAATAGAGTATCTAAAATTGAATAAATATCACTGAATTCAAACATTTTTATTTTTTTATCTTTTTAAAATTATTTTTTTGAATTAAAAATTATTTATCACTGAAAAGGACAATTTTTTTATCCGGATGTTGCCACTCTTCTTTAAAACTATGAGTATAATACTTTAATCAATTTTCTTTTAAAAAGCAAAAAAAATCTGCAATGAAAGTAAAACCGGGTCTTGAAATATTCACAAAAAATAGTCATCCCTTTATCAATGAAAAAATAGGGCTATTGGTCCATCCTGCATCAAGTACCTCTACTTTAGTTCACGCTGTCGATATTTTCAAGAAAATTTTTAATGATCGTCTGATTTTCCTTTTAGCCCCGCAACACGGCTTGTATGGAGAGACCCAAGACAATATGATAGAGTGGTATGACTTTTTAGAACCTCATTTTAATCTTCCCGTAATAAGTCTTTATGGGCATACGAGAATACCTCAAAAAGATGTACTGCATTTAATCGATACGCTGGTCATTGACTTACAGGATGTAGGGACCCGATATTATACTTTCATCTGGACCATGGCCTTATGTCTAAAAGCATGCGCCAAGCACCGGGTAAACGTAGTCATTTTAGATCGCCCCAATCCCCTGGGGGGCGAAATAGTAGAGGGGAATATTCCCTCAAAACAATTTCTCTCCTTTGTAGGACTTTACCCTTTGCCGCCTCGATATGGTCTAACTTTAGGAGAATTGGCCCAATATATAAATGAAGAATTCAAAATAAACGCTCCCTTAAAAGTTGTCTGGATGGAGGGCTGGAAGCGTCACATGAATTATAACACTACCTGTTTACCCTGGATAGCCCCATCTCCGAACATGCCAAAATTTGAGACTGCTTTAGTCTACCCGGGGATGTGTTTATTAGAGGGAACAAATATTTCTGAAGGTAGAGGGACTACGCTTCCTTTTGAACTGTTCGGCTCTCCATTTGTTCATCCTTGGACATTAGTTGAGGAATTGAATCAGTATCGTCTGCCTGGAGTGATTTTTCGACCATGTTATTTTCAACCTACTTTTCATAAATTTCAGGGACAACTTTGCGGGGGAGCACAATTACATATTACTAATAAAGAAAAATTTAAATCCTATCTAACCGGCATAGCTATTTTGAGGACCCTGAAGAAATTATACCCAAGAGAATTTAAATGGAAGCTGCCCCCCTATGAATATGAATATAAAAAATTACCCATAGA
>JAUWIR010000467.1 GCA_030605265.1 Pseudomonadota bacterium
ATTGATATTGCTAACAGCCGATACCTTGTATCCTTCCTTCACCAAAAATTCCACTATGAATTCACTGAGATCTTGATCATCATCCACCACCAATATATTCGCTTTATCGAATATCATCTTTTACCTTCCTTTACCCCTGAATAAATTCGATATGTTTTTGGTTATCTTCTTTCCTGCATTAGGCCTATCGATTTTCCAGGTTTTCTGTTTTAAGATATCATTTTGAAATAAATTTTAGTTAAAATTTGGCTTTTTAGTGAGAGCCTCTTTGGAGAAAAGTTAGTTATCAAAAATAATACTTAATAATTGCGTTATTGGCAAAGAATATATCCATACACTTACAGGAATGAATATATGATGTTATGATTCTTTATCCATCTTTTTAAATTTTTCCAGGACCTGATAAATCTATCTAGGTTTTAATTACTTGAATGTTCGGGTTTTTTAGTCTAAACTTGATCATATTCAAGGGAGGATATATCAATGACTGATGAGCGAAATATAAGAATAGCCGCTAGTAAAGAAGAACATGCTCTAAAACGCCGTGCATTGAGCAAATATTGTGTGGATTGTGGTGAACAGCTTATCCAGGGAATATAATTATAATAATAGGCTAAGTCGTTACTATAGAAGTGATACTCAGTTTCAGGGAATCCTTTTCGAGTAAGATTCGGGTACAGTAAAAAGGGAAAAGATACTATACGATAATTTTTATATGGTGTCAGCATAGGAGGTGGTAGAAACATTATCAAATCCTGCTTGCAGAGAGTAGGTTTGATCCTTCACCAAGAAAATTGATAAGAATGGAAAAAAATTTTGATTTAAGATATATTCAGTGTGCATTGATCAAAAAAAACTATAATAAATGATTATAAATTCAGATCATGTGATCTGAATTTAATATGGAGGGAGGAAAATGGGAATGAAGGAATTAATCATAGATATTGCAAAAGCACTGGTTGATTATCCGGAGGAAGTCCATGTAACTGAAATTGCTGGTGAACGAACCACCGTGTTGGAGGTGAAAGTTGCCAAGACGGATTTTGGAAAGGTAATTGGAAAACAGGGGCAAACCGCCAATGCCATCCGGACGATCTTAAATGGCGCCGGCACCAAAATAGGGAGGAGGGCGGTTTTAGAAATTTTAGAGTAATTCAAGAGATTAAAAAGAGACGATCTTAAATATATGCTTTATTCAATTGTTCAATTTATTTTTTCAAGTTTCCTATAGTTTACAAACCAAACCCCATAATCATCAAGCAATTGATAATTACTAAAGGGAGAATAAATTTTTTGTTATTTTATTGAATATTAACAAGAATACCTTTTCCCTGATCAATTTCTTCAAAACTAAAAAATTTAAAGGTGTCTATAAGTGAAGGTAAATTCTTTTTCAATTTTTTAAACTCTTTTTTACTTTCTGAACTCAAGAAATAATCTTCTACCCAGATAAAGTTCTCAGTGCCCATGAGATGGCATGGGTATTCAATATGCTCTTTGAGATAATTAAGGTATTTCTCCAAATTCTCCTCACTAACGTCTAAAGCGTCATCGTAGATGTCTTTTAAAGCAATCTATTTATATTCCATTTGTCATATTTAGGGCCATTATGCATTTTGTTTATCAGTGAACAAAGGTTCCAAATAAGCCACACTGCTGTTCATGGTTGCCAGCTCAGGATAGTCATCTTCCGGGATATCAATCTGATATCTTTTCCGTAATTCCATAATAATGTCTAAAAAATCCATGGAATCCAATTCTATTTGATCTCGAATAGGACTGTCTCCCTTAAGATTGCTTATGTCCTCATCCGGAACAATTTCAGATATGATGTCTAAAAGTGATGTTTTGATTTCTTCTTTTGTCATTCCATTTCCTCAGTTGTTTTTTTACAGCAATTATCCCTACAACGACATTTCAGCTTTTTATTTCATACCTTGGACCAACCCAAAAATTTTTTAAGGAGGCAATTTTTAATAATAATCTTCCTCTTTTCTGGCTTTTCTTCTCTCTTCCCGTTCTTTAATCTCTTTGGCAAAAAGAGCGAGCGTTAAAGGACAAGGAGCAATATTTTCGTCTGCGTATTGACACTCAAATTGATTGCATTGCACATATAGACCATCATCAGAAGTCCGACTAAGAGACATTTTCGTCTTTAGGGCAATTTTAACGTCTTCTGATACAACTGTGCAGAAAAAACTTTTTTCCTTACACTTTGGCATATACCCCTTCTTTGCAAGATAGGCGGGAAATGTATTTTGCTCGATTAATTATCTTTAATACTACCGAAGGAATAAAAATTTGTAAAATATCTCAGCTAATTATTCATAAAATTTACTCGGATATAGGATGACATTATGCTTCGGAGATTCAAGCTGCCGCTATTATGTATTTTTTTGTATTTTAGACTAAAATAACTACATCATCTGCTTGAAGACCTTTTTTGCCTTGCTTCGCTGTGAATTTTACTTGCCGGCCTATTTCTAATGAACTGCGGCCTGTGTTGCGAATGGCATTTTTGTGTACAAAAAGATCAGTGACATCTTTTCGTTTTATAAAGCCATAGCCCTTATCATCATTGTACCATTTAACTGTCCCAATTTCCCTATCCGCCATGATTATACACTTTTCTTTCCTTTTTGTTTAAGCTATGATTTGCAACATCGGAATCATTTCAATTTTAGTATATTAAAAAAGTATTGCTTTTACAACAAAAATAAAATAGACTGAGTGATTAAAATGGGAAAACTGTTTTAGGAAAGGTTGAGAGCAATGAATACCAACTCGGACCTTGAAAGGATTATTTAGAATAATAAAATCTTTTTAATTATGATATATTAATTATCGTTTCAGCATGATAATAATAATTATTTTTTTTGTATATAATTACCTTTAAAACCGGCCCCAAATTATTTATAGCAGATACTGAATAAAGCGCTTGTCCGCAAAAGAGAGAGGACTGAGATGAGCATAAGAATTGGGAAATACGACTTTGAGGGTTTATACACATTGATAGATCATATTAATAATAAGGCGGGTGTATATGTAATAGTTTGCAAAGCACTCCCTTTTTACTCAGTGATAGATTGCGATGAATCGACTGCCATAAAACGCACGATCGAAAATCATGTTCAAAAAGACTGTTGGATTCAAAAGTGCTCCGGAACTTTGGTGTTTGCTGTTCTTTATACTCCGGATCTTCAGGAAAAAGACCGTGCTCCAATCGAACAAGAAATTCGAAGAACTTATAATGTCTCATGTGAAAAATAATAAAAAAATACCCGAATCTATTGTAAATAACCAAAGGCAGACAATATTTAGAGATTAAAATAGAGGAGGTTAATTTAATAACAAAAGGAGGGTGTATGGTAGAGGATAATAAATCTTTTCGAGGCGAAAAGGGTTTTGAGTTATGCAACATAGAATGGCTTATTGATCACCATAAAACCAAAGAGCAGGAACGACGTCAATTGGTGGATGGTTTAAATCTTAAACCAGGTGATGTAGTATTGGATTTAGGATGTGGGCCAGGTTTGTGGACATCTCTATTGGCAGAGAAGGTAAAGCCCGATGGACGGGTTATTGGGCTCGATTTTTCTCCTGATTTGGTTAATTATGCTGGGAAAAATCTTGAAAAAGAGCCACTTAAGGACATCATAGAGTTTAGGGAAGGGGATTTCTACTCTATTCCATTTAACAATGATACCTTTGATATGATCTACTTCGGTAATTGTTTTGCTTATGTTACAGACCCAATTAAAATGCTGAAAGAGCAAAAGAGGGTGACGAAGAAAGGTGGAAAAGTTGCTTTTAAGGATTTTGATGGCGCCGTCAACATCTTTCACCCCATCGAGCCTCAATTAACTTTAAAAATCATGGCAGCAGCAGCCCAAGCTCTCAAGGAAAAACCCCCACAGCCCCTATTTGATAACTTTGTCGGGCGAAAAATGCACGGATTTTTCTTGGAAGCAGGTTTTGATAATGTTTCTACCACTTCCCATCCTATACAAAAACTATCACCTCTTATTCCGGAAGCCAAACGATACATTACAGGTAATGCTGAATGGTTGGCAAATATTGGATTTGAGTATCTTGCAGAAGAAGACCTTCAGCAATGGCAGGCATATTTTAACCCGACCTCTGACAAGTA
>JAUWIR010000463.1 GCA_030605265.1 Pseudomonadota bacterium
AGCTGCCGGCGATCCTGCTGAAGTGAAAAAAATACTCCAAAGAGGAGGATATACAATAGCTGATTCTTCCCTTGGGGCTTTAGAAGAGCGCTGTGTATTCGCCCTCAATTGGCTTGAACACTTTGCTCCTCAGGAGGCTCGATTCTCTGTAGCTCAAGGTCTTCCGGAAAGTGTTGAATCTTTTTCCCCTCAGCAGTGTAAGATATTAGGTAAACTTTCTGACATACTAAAAAATATGCTTACCAAAGAAATTGATATTTCTGCTGAAGAAATTCATCGGGCATTTTATGAGGCTGCCAAAGAGGAGTCCGAGCTTACGGTGAAAGATGTTTTCCAAGCCTTTTACCTTGCCTTAATTAATAAAAATAGCGGACCCCGGGCTGGATGGTTTATCAAAACAGTAGGCATTGACTTTGTGCAAAAAAGATTGTCCCAGGCTTCAGGACTGGAAAAATAGATTTGATTAAATAATAGTCATTGTGATATATTTGGTAGGAATAATAATTAATAAAAACAAATTTTAACCCTACATAGGTTTAAAAAATCCAAAGGCCTTTGAAACAAGGGCAACTTTGAACGGTGAATCCTGAACCTATGAACACTTACACAAATTTCAATTGAAATCCGGAAAAAATTATGAGAAACAATATACTTCACATTGGAGCAGGCGAATTATCTTATGAAATTCGAGGAATTGTCAGTATAGCTAATAAGCTGGAAAAATTAGGCGCTAACATACGGTGGGAAAATATTGGCGACCCGGTAGCTAAGGGAGAGCTCATCCCGGAATGGATAAAATCCATTATTCAAAATCTTGCTCAACAAAATTGTACTTATGGATATTGCCCAACCAAAGGGGTAGAAGAAACCAGGGAATATATTGCTCAATTGAATAATCAGCGAAAAGGGGCACAAATTTCTCCTGAAGACATTATCTTTTTCAATGGTTTAGGGGACGCCATTACTAAGGTTTATGGTTTACTGCGAAGAGAAGCACGAGTAATCGGCCCTTCCCCGGCTTATTCAACCCATTCCTCTGCAGAAGCTTCTCATGCAGGCCTTTCTGCCATTACTTACAACCTTAAACCTGAAAATAACTGGTACCCTGATATGGAAGACCTTGCCAATAAAATCAAATATAATAATACCATTTCAGGCATCTTAATCATCAATCCTGATAATCCAACAGGAGCAGTCTATCCCAAAGAAATTCTTGAGAATATGATACATTTGGCCAAAAAATATGATCTTTTTGTAATATGCGACGAAATTTATCAAAATATTGTTTATAACCAAAAACAAATGATACCTCTGGCAACTATAATTGATGAGGTTTGCGCCATCTCACTTAAAGGTATCTCAAAAGAGATCCCCTGGCCTGGTGCACGCTGTGGCTGGATTGAAATCTATAACTCCGGAAAAGATCAAAATTTTGACCAATATATTGAAAGCATCCTTAATGCCAAGATGGTTGAGGTTTGTTCGACAACATTGCCGCAAAAAGCCATACCCAAAATAATGAAACATCCTCATTATCAAAATTATCTTCAGAAAAAAAATTGCTTTTATGAACAAGCTTCAAATTTAGCTTATGAAATTCTCTCCCCCCTCGATGATCTTATTATCATAAATAAAACTAATGGCGCCTTCTATATGAGCATTGTTTTTCGAAAAAATGTTTTGAATGATAAACAGCGCCTTCCCATAAAAAACAAAGAAATTGAAAGGGTTATTGAAGAATTAATTCATAATGTACCCCTTGATAAACGATTTGTTTACTATTTATTAGCCTCAGAGGGAATTTGTGTAGTGCCTCTTTCCTCCTTTTGTTGTGATTTGAAGGGTTTTCGAGTTACCCTGCTGGAAAAAGACCTACAGACATTTCGGAACACTTTCGAAACCATCAAAAGGTGTATTCAAACCTATACCTCCTCAGTTTGAAGCCATACATAAACCCTTTCTTCACCAAGGAGTAGGGAAATTTCCGTATCCTTCCTTTCTCAATTTTCATACTTTTAATCATAAAAAGTTATAAAATTTATTTTTTTTACGTAACCATAACCGCCATCAATCTCTTCGCGTACTATTGATATATATTTCAGAATATCATTTTTTCAAAGCCCTTGTTTCTCATAAAATTTATAATTTTACAAATCAAAAGATTTTTTCTAACCATTCCGAATAAATAATTGGAAGGTGGCTAAAAAGAGGTTAAGAGAGAAAGGAAAAAAAATGATGCATTATTTGAACACGATAATCGAAAAAATTAGTAGTAAAAATAATAAATTAAAAATTATGCAACCTTCCACCCTGATGCTCTTAAAATTAGAAAAAATCCATAAAGGGAAGAACTCACTCACCTTATTTGGAAATAAAAAAAGATGGGCTTACACAGGCTTTCCACAAGATATATCAAAAAAAAATTAAGCAGTTGATTCATATCAAAATTTTTTATTTCCAGATACCCACACCTTCTTTTATTCCTTTTACTTTTATTAAATATCTCTCTATTTCTTTAAGTAAAAATTTTAAAAAAAAACTTTACCTACCATCATAATTTTGATATATTGAATTAACTTGACATCACTAAACACCTAATAAAAACTCAAACTTTTTTAAAAAAAATTCGAATATATTCATACTGACATAATAATGGAAATTTATAAAAAATTCATGAAATAAGGAGTAGTATAATGGAGCTTATTCGGGAGTTCTTTCCAAAAGTAAAAAAAACAACTATTCCAAGGCCCGTAGTCAAACCTGAGACAGATGTCCTGGGTCTATGCGGCTTTGTCTCTGTTTCAAAAGCGACAATTTATGGCTCTAATTGGCATCACGATACTGAAAAAGATCTAATAGAAATATGGGATGCCGGGCCGGCAATTTGCTTTCAAGATATACTCCCCAAAAAAAATAAATATAAAAGAGAGAACCTGTATCTAAAAATAAACTTGGCGTATCGGACGACTGAAAATGCCTTCGCCAACATCAGGACTTTTTCAGGCAATCATATTACTTTACCCAATGCAGTAAACGGGGCCATGTTTGAAGACCCCTTTACCTTACATTGGGTAAGTGATGATTGTACTATAAACATTAATTCTATTTATAGAGAAGAACGTATTTGGCTGCAAAGAGTCGATTGGGAATGGGTCAGCAGAGAAACTATGTATACTGATGAACTCCCTTACAAAGCCCCTTACCTTTACCGGAAAAAAGAAAAAGTAGAGTCTGTTTACGCTACTAAGCCAATTGATGAGGATTTAGTCAAAGATTTTCTGATTGATAAAATCAAAAAAGATCAAAATTTTGCCAAACGATGTTTACTTCTTCTCAATTCAGACTCACTGCATCAAAATGAGTTAATAGATCTTTTTCAACGACTTGACATTCATGCTGATTGATTAAATTTAAAAACCAGGGGGGATTAACTGGATGGATTCAAGCAAGTTCCACTCAATTCCGGAGATTGATTTACATCTTTTCAATCAAGGAGAACATCGCAGAATTTATAAATACTTAGGCGCCCACTTGCTGGATAGTGGAGTTCGATTTGCCGTTTGGGCCCCGAATGCGCAAAGGGTATCTGTAGTGGGTAATTTCAATGACTGGAATATTCATACCCACGCTATGGAAAAAAAAGGTAGCAATGGTGTCTGGGAAAGATTCATTCCCGAGCTCAACTTTGGTATTTTTTATAAATTCGCTATCCAAAAACCTAGCGGACAATGGGAGTTTCGAATAGATCCTTTTGCCCGCTTTATCCAAAATGATGAAAATCGCACCCCAATATTAACAGAAACCTACCATGAATTTAAATATCCCAAGGTTAATTTACCGGATAAATTTACCAGCCCATTAAATATTTACGAGGTCCATCCTCTTTCGTGGAGATTCAAAGACGGCCGACCATTAAGTTATTTAGAATTAATTGACGAATTGGTCCCCTATGTAAAATATATGGAATATACCCATGTAGAATTAATGGGAATTTTGGAACATCCCTACATCCCATCATGGGGTTATCAAGTAATCGGATTTTATGCCCCAACATCCAGATTAGGTACCCCAACTGAATTTAAACAGCTTATCGACGCATTTCATAAAGAAGGTATAGGAGTAATTATTGATACTGTTCTTGTTCATTTCCCAAAAGATGCCACCGGATTGGCTAATTATGACAATGATAACCACTTAT
>JAUWIR010000205.1 GCA_030605265.1 Pseudomonadota bacterium
GATGAAAAATTAAAACGCAGATATAAAGAAATTGAGGCGTTAAATGGAGAATTTAAAGAATCTTATGATGAATTAGAGCATGTTAGTGAAAAATTAGACAAATCTCAACAGGAATTAAACAAGGAAAGGGAATTTGAAAAACAGTTAGTGGAGACGGCAAACGTATTGATTGCAGTTTTAAATGAGGAGGGGACTATTCTTTTATTTAATAAAAAATGTGAAGAGATCACTGAATATAATAAAAACGAGGTCATCGGCAAAAATTGGTTTCAAATAATCACTCCTCCGGAGCGGCGGAAAGAATGCCTGAACCGTTTTCATAAAGCCCTTCAAGAAAAAATCACCACTTCATTCGAATGCCCGATCATCACGAAAAAAGGCACTCAAAGGACCATCTCCTGGCACTCTACCTTCATATCAGATGAAAATAATAAAATAATTTGTATCCATGTAGGAGAAGATATAACTGAGAAAAAAAATCTGCAGCTTGAATTGGAAAACAAAAACAAAGCCCTGAAGGTAAAAAATGAAGAATTGCAAAATTTTGTCTCTATTGTTTCTCATGATCTAAAATCACCCCTTTATATTTTACAAGACTTCACCTCCATTCTTCTCCATGACTACAAGAGTGAATTTGGAGAGGACGTCATCTACTATCTTGAAAGAATCAAGAAAAATTCAGAGAATATGGAAAAATTAATCGTAGACATTTTGGAATTTTCTAAAATTGGGACCCTTGATGATGAGTATCAAAATTATCCTATCAAGCAGATTATTCAAAGGGCTATTGATGAATTACAAACAAAAATAAAGCAAAACAATGTCCGCCTGGTAATCTCTGAAAATTTCCCCACCATACTTTGTGACCCCAACAGGATGCTGCAGGTTTTTATGAATCTTCTCACAAATTCGATAAAATTTTTAAGTACGGAAAGACAAGGTGTTATTGAAATTGGATGTTCGATCAAAGGTACTGAAAATGAATTCTTTGTAAAAGATAATGGTATCGGCATTGAAAAGGAATATCATGAAAAAATTTTCAGTATCTTCCAAAGATTAAAGGAATCTAAAGATATTGAAGGCAATGGAGTTGGGCTGGCTATTGTGAAAAAAATCATTGAAAACCATGGAGGAAAAATCCGGGTGGATTCTGAGAAAGGAAATGGTGCCACCTTTTATTTTACTTTACCTACTGCAAAAAAAATGAAAGAAAAAGAAAATATTTCCCTTTCTTCAATTGTTATTTAGTAGCTTCCTTCCTACTGTATTCTTACTTCGCATTCCGCATACTTTTCTAAAGTTCCCTTAAATTCATCCATTTCTTCTTCACTATAGGCGGATATTTCTTTCAAATCAGGATCTAAGGGATTTTTAGGGTCGAAATATTGTAGAACAAATTTTGGAATATTCTTCAATTGTTTCGCCAGATCATAAATGTCTTTCTTTTTTATCAAAGAAGGGCATACAGTCATTCGAAGTTCATACTCAATTTTTGATTCAGCTAAAATGGCCAAACTTTTTTGTATATTAGAGACCGAGACCGGCACACCCACACAACGGCTGTAACGAATATCATCCAGGGGGGCTTTAAGGTCCATGGCTACATAATCGATGAGATTTTCTTCAATAACATGGGCCAGCATATCCGGCTTGGTCCCATTAGTATCTAATTTTATGGGAAAGGAGAGATTTCGAAAAAAGGCTAATAATTGAGGAAGTTGCGAGAAAAGGCAAGGCTCTCCTCCACTTACGACTACTCCGTCTATCCATCCTTTAAAATTTGATAAACGTTCGGCTATCCATCGGCGATGAATAGTGGGGAGAGCTTCTGTCCCTAAAACCAGATCATGATTATGGCAATAAGGACAACGAAGATTACAGCCTGATAAAAAAAATACAGAAGAAATCCTTCCAAACCAATCGACAAAGGAGGTTTCATAGAACCCCTTAATTTTGCCTACTTCATGCTTATTAATTACATTCATGCTGTATTTTTAAGCCCTGGCCCAGTGCTTCCTCCAAAGCAGGAACATTGCCCCTCCATTCAGCAACCGGATTATCATCTTTATCCGTGAGAATAATAGTTGGAGTGGACAAAACACTATAAAAGGCTGCCTCGGCTAATCCTTCAGTGGTCTCGATGTTGTAACCCTCAGTGGACCACCCCCTGGTTTCCAATTGATTTATAATATCTTTTGCTGCCGGACATGTGGGGCAATTTTCTTTCCAAAATAATTTAAATTTATTCATTTCCCAAACCCTCCTTAAGATATGCTTCATTCCTGAACCGATCTTTTAATTCACCTTTTTTGCCCTTATTCCAACTGGAAATTTTAGTAAAATACCCGGTTATTCGAGTTATACCGTCTACCTTAGTTGATCCGCAATAAGGGCAAACTTCTTTTAACCCTCTTGACGTTTGGCAGCAATTATTACAGGCGGTAAATTCAGGCGAAAAGGCTATTTGGTCGTTTAAGGTCTTTTGAAAAGTTTTAATGACAAAATTTGCCAAGGATTCTTTAAAGGGCCTGGCCTCTCCCAACCATATGTGCGTTAAGGCCCCTGCTTCAATCAAAGGATGAAATAATCCCTCTTGACGTACTCTCTCAATTGGATTGATGGGGGCTTGAACATTAAAATAGCTGGAATTTGTATAATAAACTTCACCTTTTGTCAAATCCCCTTTTACCACCTTTTTAGCTTGAGTTTCGTACTGTTTCAAATCCAATCTAGCAAATCGGTAACTTGTGCTCTCCGCAGGGGTTTGCTCAAGAACAAAGTGCATTTTGTGCTTTTTGGACAACCTCTCACTTATAAGTTTTATATGGGAAATGATTTTAAGTCCCAGCATAAAAGCCTCTCTGGACTCATGCATTTCCTGGCCTCTGTGAATTTCCACTAACTCATTTAAGCCTACCATACCTACAAGATGCGAGGCTCTATCAAGGCGTAAATACGGCTGACCGTCCTGGTTCATAGTAAGGAGGGAAAGTGGCCCGGTTTCTCCTAAGGCTAACAACTTTTCAATAAATACGCGTTTTTGCATATGGGCTTCTGCAGCAATTTCCATCAAATCTGTTAAACGTTCAAAAAGTTTTGTTTCATCACCTTTAGCTTCATACCCAATCCTGGGTAAATTTAAAGTAATATTTTGAAGGGCGCAGTAGCGCATTTTCCATGGTTCTTTGGCGTCTATCAGATCTTGAGCTTCTAATTTGAAACTTAACCGACAACATTCGGAAATTTTAGCTGTTTTCCCCCTATCAAAGACGAAATAGGTATTTCCCTTAACCGCGGCCACATCGCAAATATGATGAAGAAATTCCTGATGCCCCGAAGTTTTAAAGAATTTTTCCGTTATATGAACCATAGGTTTGGGAAAGAAGAAGGGCCTTCCTGCTCCATCTCCTTCCATATAGACATCAAAAAGGGCCCAGGCAAATTTTTGGGCTTCTTTTAAATACTCCCCATAAGTTTTTCCAGTATACGTACCGCCCGGCCCGATAGCAGGGACATCTTCAAAATGATCGGGGACTTCCCAATAAATATTGATATCACTGAATATGGCCTGTCCCCCTCTGGCTACTGCCTGTTGGGAGAATTCAAAAATCATTATCTGGGCCAATTGACTTATGTCTCTATCCGTCATACCGACTAAATATGGAGCAAAGAAAGTATTTACTGCGTCCCACCCTATAGCCCCGGCAAAATGACCTTGCAAAGCTGCCGAAAATTTTACTATGTGGGCCAATAATACCTCAGGGTGTTTGGCCGGCTTAGCCATGGAAAGAGCGTTAGGGAGATTCAAGCCAAACTTTTTTACATATTCCAGGGACTGCCCTGAACAATAGGGGCGGTCACAAAATCCTAAATCGTGAATATGAATATCCCCCTTCATATGTGCATCAGCTACTTCTTGAGAAAAAAGTGCTAAGAGAGCATATTCTTTTTTTATATTTTCAGCTAAAGTCAAGTTAGTGGCTTCCGGTCCATGAGGTACATTGGCATTCTCTTTATTCGGGTGCAAGATGAGTTGATTGACATCGTATAAAGGCATTCCAAGACGGGTATGCATCCAACGGGCTTTTTCCAGACCATGTTCAATAAGTTTTGCGTCTACTAATTCTCTGATTAAAGGAGCAGTGATAACTTTTAAATTGGAGGTGATAATTTGGCGCTCCACCTCCTTACTGATTAAAATGGCCGTGTCTTCTTCTATTCCTGTTTCCCGAACTAAAGCTTCCACAATTTTTTGTCTATCCCATGAACGAAAATCTTCAGATGATGTACGTACAAAAAGGGCCATATCAGTGGTTTCTAAATTCATCATCCCATGCTCTCCTAATTAACCGTTAAATTATTAAACAAATAGAGTAATATATAGCGTATATTGTATGCAAGACAATTTATACTACAAGATATAGTATTGTCAAGAGGAAAATGAATATAATTTTTCTCACAACCAAAGGCATTGAAATTAAAAACAAAAATTTCCCCTTGTGGATAACTTTCCCCCTCCTTTTCCCACCCTCTAATTTTTAAAAAGAAGACAGGACTTCTTATCGTTAACATATTGAAAAATTTATTATTTACTTTTAGCCAAATTCAGTTTAAAAAATGCCATCCCTTTCCTTTTTACAATCACCTACCCCCTTCCCTCATCCCCATATCCACAGTTTATCCACAACTTTTGTGGAAAAGGCCGGTAACTCAAAGAAGAATTAGGAATTTTGAAAATTTTTTTATCAAAAAGCTCTTTTTTTTCTTAATTGTTCTATTGAATTCCGGCTACTTTTATGTTATTTTTAGTCCCATAGAATAATAATCAATTTTATTAAGTCAATGAAGGAGGGATGGGCTAAAATGAGTGAAATATGTGAAGTTTTGGCAAGGGAAATATTAGATTCACGAGGAAATCCAACAGTTGAAGTAGATGTTATTCTTGACAGCGGTATTTTAGGAAGAGCTGCCGTCCCATCAGGAGCCTCCACAGGAGAAAGAGAAGCTATTGAATTAAGAGATAAAGATAAAACTCGATATTTAGGGAAAGGAGTCAAGAAAGCAGTAGAAAATGTTAATACCAACATTGCCCAAGAAATCATCGGGTTTGATGCTATGGAACAAACACTTATTGATAATATGCTTATTGAATTAGATGGAACGGAAAACAAGGAAAAATTGGGGGCCAATGCCATACTCGGTGTATCATTAGCTGTAGCCAAAGCGGCGGCGGCTGAATTAGGGCTCCCCTTATACAGATACATTGGAGGCACAAATGCAAAGCTTCTCCCCGTACCTATGATGAATATTTTAAACGGGGGAAAACATGCTGATAATAATGTAGATATTCAAGAATTTATGATCATACCCGCCGGGGTTGACCGATTCAGTGAATCCTTAAAAATAGGCGCTGAAATATTCCATTGTTTAAAATCAGTCCTTACGAAAAAAGGGTATGTTACCTCCGTTGGCGATGAAGGAGGATTTGCTCCTAATCTAAAATCAAATGAAGAAGCCCTTGAGGTCATCATGGAAGCAATTTCCAAAGCAGGTTATCAACCGGGCAAGCAAGTCTATTTAGCTTTGGATGTCGCTGCAAGTGAACTTTATCAGAATGGGACCTATATTTTGGCGGCAGAGACAAAATCAAATATGTCCTCTGAGGAGCTAGTTGACTTCTACAATACATTGATTGAAAAGTACCCTATTATTTCCATTGAAGACGGACTTTCCGAAAACGATTGGGCTGGTTGGAAACATCTTACCCAAAAATTAGGGAATAAAGTCCAACTTGTAGGAGATGATCTATTTGTAACCAATACAAAAATTTTGCAAGAGGGAATTCAACAAGGGATCGCCAATTCAATTCTTATTAAATTAAACCAAATCGGTACCTTAACAGAAACATTAGATGCAATAGAAATGGCTAAAAGAGCAAATTATACTGCCGTAGTATCACATCGATCAGGGGAAACTGAAGATACCACTATTGCTGAATTAGCTGTTGCTTGTAACACCGGACAAATAAAAACCGGGTCCCTTTCAAGGACCGATAGAATGGCAAAATATAATCAACTACTCCGCATAGAAGAAGAATTAGGAGAAACGGCCGTTTTCCAGGGCATAGATGTTTTCTACAATCGCTCATAATATAACAAACTTTTATCTAAAACACTCTTTTATTAAAAGGAGTAGTGAACCTGCAAATTTTTGGATCTTAGACCCGAGAATTATAAACCCTGAACCTTTGACGTGAAGGGTTACAAATAAAAATGACGATCAAATTCTGGAAATGGTTCATTATTGTTGGTATCCTGGTAGTCCTCTATTCATCTCTTGTAGGTCCGAATAAGTTATCAAAAATTTATGCCTTACGAAAACAAAGAGAACAATTAAAAGAGGACATTTTAACACTCAAACAAAAAAATGAACTATTACGAGAAGAAATTAATGAGCTACAATCAAATCCGGATGTGATTTGTCGTATTGCACGAGAACAATTAGGATTGGTAAAACCGGGGGAGCTTGTCTATCGATACTATCAAATTCCAAATATAAAAGAAAAAAAATAAAGGGGAATTATGCAAAGAATACTTGTCACCGGGGGAGCCGGCTTCCTGGGTTCGCATCTATGTGACTTTTTTCTAAAGAAAGATTTTGAGGTTATCTGTATGGATAATCTCCTAACAGGTGACATTTCCAACATAGCCCATATCCATTCGGAAAAATTCCGTTTTATTAAACATGACGTCACCAACTATATTTATGTAGATGGGCCGTTAGACTTTATTTTACATTTTGCCAGCCCGGCCAGTCCCATTGATTATCAACAATTACCGATCCAAACCTTAAAAGTTGGTTCTCTTGGCACCCATAAGGCCCTTGGCCTGGCCAAAGAAAAGAAAGCTGTCTTTCTCTTAGCCTCAACCTCGGAGGTGTATGGCGACCCTCTGGTTCATCCCCAAAATGAAGATTATTGGGGAAATGTGAACCCCATCGGGCCCAGAGGAGTATATGATGAAGCCAAAAGATTTGCCGAAGCAATCACTATGGCCTATCATCGATATCATCAGGTTGATACTCGGATTATCCGTATCTTTAATACTTACGGTCCACGCATGAGAATAGGTGATGGTCGCGTGGTGCCTACCTTTATGCAACAAGCTATACAAAATGAGGACTTGACCATTTTCGGCGATGGGGCCCAAACCAGAAGTTTCTGTTATGTTGAGGATTTAGTCGAAGGGATCTATCGGCTTCTCCTATCAAATTGTCCTACTCCCGTGAATATCGGGAACCCCAGAGAGATGACTGTTATTGAGTTTGCCAAGATATTATGCAGTATTGTCAAATCAAAAAGTAAATTCATTTTTCACCCTCTTCCTGTTGATGATCCTAAAGTGCGGCAGCCGGATATTTCTTTAGCTGAAAAAATTTTAAAATGGTCCCCTAA
>JAUWIR010000525.1 GCA_030605265.1 Pseudomonadota bacterium
ACAAGCTTTCTGATTGGGGGCTACAATACTATCTGTAGTAATATCCCCATGCCCTATGTCCTCCTGTAAAGCTAAAAAAATAATTTGGTCCCCTAACATGCACACTCCTATTAAATTAAGCGTAACAGTTCAGCTCACCACGGAGACACGGAGGCACAGAGAAAAATCAAAAGTCAAGCCTCTTGATATCCACAGTCGAGCTTGATGCCTTTATATTCAAGGGAAAAAAATTTTTATCGTTCAAATTTCAGCCCTGCAAATAGAGTTCATGACAAAGGCATTCTTCATAAGCTGACTCTAATAGAACAAGGCCTAAATGCCGATGAACTTCTATCGTTGCCCCAATTATCTGCTTTGTAAGTTTTTCTTTTAAAATCATTTCTCAGTGCCTCCGTGTCTCCGTGGTGAACTATTACTATTAAGCTTTTAAGCTGACGCTGATTAATCCTAATGAAATGAAAATTCCTATGTTTTACTAGTTGTCCTCACTGATCATCTTGAGATTTTGCTGTAATTTCAGTTTCTGTGTAGTGAGAAGGTTCACTGTCTGTCTTTCTTTTTCAACTATATTATTGGGGGCTTTCTTTATAAAATCCTCATTAGCCAACTTTTTATTAAGAAAGATCAGCTTCTCATCGATTTTTTCCAGCTGACGGAGCAATTTCTGTCGCTCCTGCTGTAAATCAATGACTCCTGCAAGAGGGATAAACAGCTCTATATCACGCACCACAACGGAAATAGAATTTTGCGGCTTCTCTACTGTTTGACCAATATGAACGTGCCGACATTTAGCCAACACTTGAATATATTCTTTATATTTTGCCAGAAATTTTCCCTGTTCCTCTTCTTTCACCTTGAAGAATGCTTCTACCTTAAGGGTGGGGTGAAGGTCCATGTCAGCCCTGGAATTTCGTATTCCACGTATAATATCCATCAAAAAAGCCATCTGCTCATCCGCTTCTTTATTAAGAAGCTCAGGGTCACAGACCGGCCATTGATCAACCATACAAGATTCACCTTTATTAGCAGACTTCTCTCCTTCTATAGAGGGCAATTTTTGCCAAATTTCCTCAGTAATGAAGGGCATGATAGGGTGCAAAAGCAACATACCGGTTCGCAATACTTTAATAAGAACAAATTGAGCAGTGGACCGGGTTTGCTTATTGTCCTTATTCAGTAACCTTCCTTTTACTAATTCAATATACCAATCACAAAACTCATGCCAGATGAACTGATAAATAGAATTGGCTGCTTCATTGAATTTATAATCCCCCAATGTCTGATCAACTTGCCGCACCAAATCATTTACTCTACTCATGATCCATTTATCCGCCAGCTCAAAAGATAAATCTTTTTCCTCCGGGTGAAAATCCTTAACATTCATAAGCACAAATCGGGAGGCATTCCAAATTTTATTACAAAAATGACGGTCCCCCTCAATTCTTTTTTCAGAAAGGCAAATATCTCTTCCCTGGGCTGCCAAGGCAGTAAGGGTGAAACGAAAAGGATCAGTCCCATATTTATTTATCATTACCAATGGATCAATAACATTGCCGCGAGATTTACTCATTTTCTGCCCATGCTCATCCCTAATTAAAGCATGAATATACACATCCGAAAAGGGAATTTTCTCAGTGAATTTTAGCCCCATCATGATCATTCTGGCTACCCAGAAAAAGAGAATATCAAATCCGGTAACCATGGCTGAAGTGGGATAAAAAAGCTCCATTTCCTTTGTTTTCTCAGGCCAGCCCATGGTTGAGAACGGCCATAAGGCAGAACTAAACCAAGTGTCCAAAACATCCGTTTCCTGTTGAAGAGATGTTCCATGACAAAAATGACATTCCGAAGGGTCTTCTTTGGCCACGGTAATTTTACCACAATCCTGACAATGCCAGGCCGGTATCCTGTGCCCCCACCAAATCTGCCTTGAAATGCACCAGTCTCGAATATTTTCCATCCACTCATAATAGGTGTTTTCCCAATGAGTTGGGATAAAACGGACCTTCCCGGTTTTCACCACCTCAATGGCGGGCTGGGCCAAGGATTTCATACTGAGAAACCATTGTTTGGAAACTAACGGCTCAATAATCGTTTTACACCGGTAACAATGCCCCACAGCATGAGTATACTTTTCAGTTTTTACTAAATATCCTTGAGACTGCAAATCTTCAACTACCTTTTTCCTACAAAAAAATCGATCCAGGCCTGAATATTTCCCTGCCTCTTCCGTCATCTTCCCTAATTCATCAATAACTTTCAGTTGCAACAAATTATGACGATTGCCCATCTCAAAATCGTTGGGATCATGGGCCGGGGTGACCTTTACTGCGCCTGTACCAAAAGCGGGGTCTACCAATGTATCAGTAATAAAGGAAATCTCTCTATTCACCAAAGGAAGAAGAATTTTTTCCTTGATCATACTCCGGTACCGACCATCTTCAGGGTGCACGGCAACCGCAGTATCACCAAGCATTGTCTCAGGACGAGTAGTGGCCACAACAATAAATTTCTTTTTATTTAAAAGAAAGGGATACTTTAAATAATAAAGTTTCCCTGAAACCTCTTCATAATTTACCTCCAAGTCGGAAAGGGCGGTTTGGCAACGGGGGCACCAATTAATCATATAATCACCGCGGTAGATAAGCCCCTCCTGATATAATCTTACAAATACCTCCCGAACTGCTCTGGAGAGCCCTTCGTCCATAGTAAATCGTTCTCTTTCCCAGTCGCATGAAGCCCCTAATCGTTTCAACTGCTCCACAATCATCCCCCCGGACTCTTTTTTCCACTTCCACACTCTCTCAACAAAACTTTGCCTGCCCAGGTCCTCTTTGCGCATTCCCTCTGCTGCCAGTTTTCGCTCCAACACATTCTGGGTGGCAATCCCGGCATGATCAATCCCGAATTGCCATAGGGTATTCTTCCCCCGTAGGCGATTCCAGCGGATCAGAATATCTTGCAGAGTATTATTTAAGGCATGCCCTATATGCAAAGAGCCGGTAATATTCGGAGGAGGTATAACAATCGAGTAGGTCTCTTTATTCAATCCATTAAGATCAGCTTTAAAAAAACCCTTTTTCGACCAATAGGAAAACCATTTTCCCTCAATCTTTTGTGGGTCATATCCTTTGGATAACATTTCTTCATCCATAAAAATGCATCTCCTTGATTACTCGCCATATTTAATTTTGTCAATTTCTTTCCGGATCATTTTTTTAGCCTGTTCAGGGACAATCTTCATGGCAACATTTTCAATTACGTCATCAGAATGCAAAAGGAGATTTTGGAAAATCTCATTTTCACTACCCATAAATACTCTATGAAAACATTGGAGAAATTCCTCCCCTTTAAAAAACTTTTCTAATCTTTCAGTGACAATCTCCTCAAGATGCGGTCGAAGCACTTCCTCAATCTTCTCTTTTACAATTTGGCGAAGCCACTCTTCCAGATTTGGGCCAACAATACTTTGGCCGGCCTTATCCAGGTTAAGACCGGGATGGAAGCATTCCTCAACTATTCTGACCAAATCATGGGCCTCAAAGGGTTTGCCTAAAATCCTGTCTGCTCCGTATTCTTGCATCTTTTTAGGAGAATATCTATCTAAATCCCTTACCAATAGAATTACCGGTAAATGAGCAAGAGAGGTGTCCTCTTTGA
>JAUWIR010000328.1 GCA_030605265.1 Pseudomonadota bacterium
CAATTCAATCTGAAAAAAAAATCATCATATTTGCCGCCATATTTTTATTAATTATCAGCTGTTGTGTTATTGTGGCGGAATGGAGCCCCTCACTTCAGTTCCAGGGAAAAGTGAGTGCCAGCCTCTTTGAGGCCTTTGCTCAAACTGACGCTTCAACTACTCGTAAATTTGGCGGCACCGGATTAGGGCTTTCCATCTCTAAAAGACTTGTTGAAATGATGGGAGGACAAATTTTTGCAGAAAGCAAGGAAGGGGAAGGCTCCATTTTTTGGTTTACCGTCCCTTTTGAAATACCTACTAACTCAAAAAAAGAGATTGAGCCTTACTTGGATAAGAACTCTTTCCTTAACGGCCAACATATCTTGGTAGTTGATCATAATGCCGCCAATCGAAAAGTCCTCACAGAAATGCTTTCCCTTTGGGGTTGCAACTATGAAGAGGCATCCAATGGACAATCGGCACTGAATAAGTTAAAAAATGCTCTAGGAAAAAATGATCCTTTTAGTATTGCAGAAGCTTTTTTCAGCCTTCTTGACCAAGCCGGTTAAGCAAGTTAAGTTTTATGAAAGTCTTATAACGGCTATTGGCCTAAAACCTAACAGCCGGGTAGCGGATCATAAAAATATGCACCACAGTACTTTTATGAAGGCAGGAGAGCAAAAGGTTCGTATCTTATTGGCTGAGGATAATATTATTAACCAGAAAGTAATCTTAAAAACATTGGAAAAACTTGGCTATCGAGCTGATTCCCAGCTGGTCACTTGGAAAAAACAGCTAAAAAAGATAATTTAATATTGGCTAAGCGGTTATTAAAAACGATCAAAGAAGAGTATGAAAAGTTGAAAAAATGTATAAATTTATAAGGGAGTATTAATTATGAAAATACTCATTGCCGAAGATGATGCCACATCCCGTTTGGTATTAGAACGCATACTGACTAAGTGTGGATATAAGGTAGTAGTGACTTGTGATGGAGAGGAGGCTTGGAAAGCGCTTCAAACTGAAAATTCACCTCCATTAGCTATCTTGGATAATATCATGCCCGGGTTGGAGGGTATCGAGATTTGCAAAAGGGTGAGACAGAAGGATTCGTTGGCCTCTAAGTATCTTATCCTTCTCACTGCTCGCGGCGGAAAAAAGGATATGGTCACCGGCCTTGAAGCAGGCGCAGATGATTATATAGGGAAACCCTTTGATGCCGATGAATTGCTCGCTCGAATAAAAGTTGGGGAAAGGGTCGTTAAGCTGCAAAAAGCTTTTAGACCTTGATAAATAGTGATGATAAATAATTAGCCCACGGAAACCATCACATCATCAAAGCATATGGCCGGAAAGCGTCCGCCTGGCGCTTCATGCACTGTATCTTCAATTGAAATTATGTTCTTCATAACCTCATAGATATTTCCGGCAATCATGGCATCTTTTACTCGACCTACGATTTCTCCGTTTTCAATGTACAACCCGGGATTTAAACCAATAGAAAAATCTCCATTAGGAATATTTCCGCTGTGAGCGCCGAGGCTGCCAATGATCAAGACGCCTCGTTTTACCTTTCGAATCATATCATTTATATTCTCATCTCCCGGAAGCACTATTTCATTGGTAAGAGAAGGCATCGGCTTAAAGGAGATTGGTTCGCCACCCCACATTTGCGTTTTAAACCCATGGCCTGTTGGTTTTACGCCAAGTTTGCCTGCATAATCAAGATTGTTGTAAAAACCATGCAGAACGCCCTTTTCCACTAAAGGATAGATGGTGGTAGGCACGCCTTCATCATCAAAACAACGTGAATCAGGACGCCCCCCTACATGGGGATCATCGAAAATGGTGAGTTTGTCATTGAAAATTTGCCGCCCAACTTTATCCTTAACAGGAGATATCCCTTCATAAATTGATTTAGCATTGGTCCCTGAATTAACTCTCCACATAAGAGCATGGATCACATCAGGAGAAAAGATTACCTGAAGTCTTCCTGATGCAATACAAATTTCAGGCAACGCCTTATTATACAAATTGACCAGCATCAAAAGAGATACTTCCGAGACGGTTTGATAAGAAGTAGAATTAATTAAATGCGCCATAGATGCATAGGAGTTTGGAAAGAGGATATTTGGATACAAAAGGTAAAATGAGGCCTGATCTTCAACCGAAAGCCCATTGGTGTTTAACATTTTTATTGATCTTGATCCGAATTCGGCAGCTATATTGAGCTGGCCTTTTTCATCCAGATGCTTTTTCATAAAACCACAGAGGGTTTTCAAATCTTCGATTACTCTTTGGTTGGCAAGGGCTTCTATTGATTCATCATAAACCGTCACCTTTTTCAGTGCAGAGGCTTTAGGGAAAGAAAAAGCAGCTTTTACCTTTCCTTTTAATGATGACAAGGCATTTTCCACCAGGCCGTTTCGATCCAGGAGGTTTTTGGTATAGCTGAATCCTATCTGCCCATCCTTAATAATTCTCAGAGAATATCCTGACTGGATACTGTTTCCCAGTTGCGTTAAACTAAAATTTTCAAAATCTATTTTATTTTCATGATAACTAAGATAATAAATTTCCGCTTCATCGGATTTCTTTTTGGCAATATCTAATAATTTTTCCATTATACACCTCCAATCAAAGCATCTTTAATAAGAATATGAGGGCCTCCAAGACAAGATTTAATGTTTAGCTGTCCTTTTCCACAACCTCCTACCTCTGCGAGTTTTATAGCATCTGAAACCGCCGTAATATTTTTAAGGGTCATAAATAAATTCCCCATAAGGTTAATATCTCGAACCATCGGGCCTAACTTTCCATCCTGTATTAAAAAGGCATACTGAGCGCCAAAGGTAAAGTTTTCGCCGCTGGTTTGCCCTCCTTTGCATTCGCAGATATAAAGGCCGTTTCCAGCTAAATGGAGAAGCTCATCAAAGGTTTTCTCTTTTGGTTTTATATATATACACCCCATACGGATTATTGGGGCGTATCGATAATCTTCGGCAACTGTATGCCCGCTCAATTCAGCCTTAAAGGAAGCAGCCGTCTTCATTGAATGAAGGCGTGCTTTTAAAACACCCTTTTCCATGAGGGTGACCGGCCTTGCCGCCACTCCCTCATCATCATATTTGTAATAGCCAATCTGTCCTCTTCCGGTAGGATCATCAATAATATCTAAAATATCAGAGCCTAGTTGAGAGCCGATTTCCATCTTCTTTAATAAAGAGGGATTATGCTCGATAAGGTCTGCTTCGCTGAAATGTCCAAAGGCCTCGTGCACAAAGACACCGGCTATATCAGGATCGAGCACCACATTATAAGTCCCCCCTTTGACAGGCTCTGCATCAAGGAGTTGGCTGACAATTTTGGCCTTATTTAAAAACACATCATCCCGATTTTTTAATCTGAAAAAACCATCACTGCCGCCAACACTAGCCCTTCCATTCTGCACTAAGTTGCCCTTCTTGGTTACAATGCGGCTATTAATCCCAACAGTAATAATGCGTTCATGTATATAACTGCCTTTAGAGTTGACAAAATATTTATCCCTGTATACTTCCCCGTAATTCATCAGGGTAGTTTGTACATCCCGGCAGTTTAAGACAAGATTGTTGTAATGATTGACTACTGCTATTTTTTCATCAAGAGGAATCTGTCTCGGGTCTTCATTTAATTCTAAAGAAACCTCATCTTCAATAATTGGCGGGAAGGTAAAACCTACTTTTTTATCAGATTCCTTGGTTAAAAGTTTGGCATTTTCCATAACTATCACAATTGCCCGCTCAATATCTTCAGGACTGGTAACTGAAATAGTAGCGAATCCGCCATTTCTTAAAACTCGTATGACATACCCATCCGTGGCATTAGAGCCAACATCAGAAAGTTCTTTCCCATTATAGACAATAGAAGTGTTGACCATTTTTTCATAGCGGATGTCAGCATAATCCGCGTCAATCTTGGAGATAAATTCCTTTAACCGTTCCTTCATAGGACCCTCCCAAGTAAATGATATAAAGGTAAAGAATTAAAAAAGTGTAAACTTACTTAATGATGGATGCCGATTTTTACTTTATAATTTGTCCCTCATCATATACCTACTTTAAACAATTTCCAAGCAGCATAATTCCTTTGTTTAAGGTCGGTTATAATTTTTTTACTATTAAATCGATAATTTTTTTTTTAAACACTATGATAAGCGGGTATTAAACCGATTAAATTAAAGGAGGGGTAAATAATTATGGTATTCAGAGATCCGGGAATAAAAAAAATTATTAAGATTCTTTTTCTTATTGTACTTTTACAAGTAGGTTTATTAGTTATTAATGTTTGTGCTCAGCAAGTTTTGAAAGGCGAAAAACCTGAATTAATTTCCAGTGGTAAAAATGTATTTGAAGAAGGAAATTGCCGGATGTGCCATCTTGTAAATGGAGAAGGCAGGAAGTTTGAAGGAACTGTTGATGTAACCGGAATAGGGTCATTATATAAAGAGCCCAAATTGCGGGAAATTTTAATTAAGCATCTTTTTGAAAAACCGGATATACACAAGTATGAAGACGCACTCACCAAAGAAGATATTGAGGCCTTAGTTCAATATCTTTCTACCCTAAAAACCCCTTCCCCGAAATAAAATTGCCATAGCTAAATTCAACATTGGCCAGTTCTGTATTTGAATTCCTTATATCTTCTATTTTCAACATAGACGAGTTTTATAAATGAATAAGCTATTTCTCAACTAGTTGCATGCAACTAGTTTAATATTTGCAACCCTATACTTTTTCCCTTTTTTCTAATTTTCCTATTAACTCATTGAATAATATGATATAAATTTTAATTAATTGGTTGCTCCTTTTGGCACACTTTTTGTAATCTATTACTATGTGATCTTAAAAATTAGGCGCTTAATTGTAAATTATGTGCTTTTTAAATTATGTGCTTTTTCAAGTAAAAAATCTGATCAGGAGCATAAGGGTTGAAAATTGCCATTCCTTTATTTAGAACAAGAGTTTCTCCTCGTTTTGACTGTGCACAACAATTTTGGGTGCTGGAGGTGAAAAATAATCAGATTATTGAGCAACAGGACTTGCAGATTAAGGAAAAAATCCCTATCCAAAAAATCAGAAAGCTAACCCGGCTGGGAATTGATATTCTTATCTGTGGTGGTATTGATCGATTCTCCGAACGACATTTTTATTTTTTTGGGATCAAACTGTTTTCCTGGATTACCGGAGAAGCAAAAGACATAATTCAATGCTTCCTTGAGGGGAAGTTAGAGTCTGGCATGATGATGGGGGACGATGGCCGCTGCTGTGGACGATGGCGGTTTCGAGGTGGCAGAGGGCCCTGCATGGGGGGTGATTGCCATAAGGCCGTCGGTCGAATACCGAAAAAAGGGAGGTGAAAATCAATGCCAAAAAAAGATGGAACAGGATCCAAAGGTCAAGGGTCCGGCACTGGTCGCGGAATGGGACCCTGTGGCGGTGGTCAAAAGGGTCAAGGCGGTGGTGGTCAAGGTGGTGGTCAGGGCCGAGGCCGAAGATAATCAGCATAGCCGGCATGACCACACCTTAACGTTTTACCCATATATACTTTTGTATATATGAATAGCAATTGAATTTTAAATGGGAGGTAAAAAAAATGCCAAGAGGTGATGG
>JAUWIR010000566.1 GCA_030605265.1 Pseudomonadota bacterium
CTTTTAATTCAGGAATTTTGGCTATAGGATCAATAACAGTATTGGTTAATTTATTAGCCGGAGATTCACTGAAATGGAAGGGGAGAAAGACGGTCCCCAGGGGCATATGTTTTTTTATGGCAGCCTTTATGGTAATTTCCCCTCGCCTTGATTTTACAAGGACTTTTTCATTTGCTGAAATTCCTAGAGAATTTGCGTCTTGAGGGCTGATTTCAAGGAACCCTTCCGGACAGATCTCCTTCAAAGGAGCTGCTCTGCGGGACATAGAGGCTGTATGAAAATGAAATAAGACCCTTCCTGTGGTAAGTAAAAAAGGGTACTCATTATCTACTCTCTCAGCAGGGGGCTTATATTGGACGGAGCTAAATTTACCTAATCCCCTTGAAAATCGGCGGTGGTGTAAAAATTTTGTTCCCGGGTGATTTACATGAGGGCAAGGCCATTGTATTCCTCCTAATCGCTCAATCCTCTCATAAGTAATTCCACCATAAATAGGGGTTAATTCAGCAATTTCACGGAAAATCTTTTTTGAAGTAGAATATCTCATGTGATGATAGCCCATTTCTTTGGCTAAATCACAAATTATCTTCCCATCCTCTTTACCCTTTCCTCTGGTAGAGAGAGCTTTATTCATTTTTTGGACGCGTCTTTCAGTATTAGTGACGGTGCCCTCTTTTTCAGCAAAGCTGACGCCGGGTAAAACAACATCAGCCAGTTGGGCTGTTTCTGTTAAAAAGATATCCTGAACAACTAAAAATTTGAGGGATTGTAAGGACTTTTTCACTTTATTGAGGTCCGGGTCGCTCAGCATGGGATTTTCCCCCATAATATAAAGCCCTTTAATATCTCCCGTAAGGGCCCCGGTTATCATCTCGGTTACTGTTAATCCGGATTTATTGGACAAGGGGACATACCATTTCTCCTCAAATTTAGATAATACTTGGGGGTCGGTGACTTTTTGATATCCAGGCAGAACGTTTGGTAAACAGCCCATATCACAGGCCCCTTGAACATTACTTTGTCCCCTCAAAGGATTCACCCCGCTGTTTTCTTTGCCCACATTTCCCGTAAGCATAGCTAAATTGGCCGTAGCCAGAACATGCTCCGTGCCGGAGCTGTGTTGGGTAATCCCCATGGCATAAAGGATTGAGGCTGTTTTTGCCTGGGCATACATTCTAGCTGTTTCTTGAATTTTTAAAACACTAATCCCGGTTATCTGTTCCACCTCTTTTAAATCAATAGCTTCTATTCCCTTTCGAAATTCCTCGTATCCTTCTGTGCGCTCTGAGATAAAACGATGATCCTCCAATCCTTCTTCAAGTATTACTTTCATAATTCCGTTCAGTAAGGCGACATTGGTCCCCGGTCTTAAAGGTAACCAAATGTCGGCTATCCGGGTAAGAGGGATTGGCCTGGGGTCGGCTACAATCAATTTTGCTTTATTTTTTTTCACTGCTTTTTTGACTTGAAGTCCGATTATCGGATGAGCTTCAGTGGTATTGGAACCAATCACTAATATTGTCTCTGCTTCCCCAATTTCATCAATAGAATTAGTCATGGCTCCACTGCCGAATGCTGTGGCT
This sequence comes from Pseudomonadota bacterium, assembly GCA_030605265.1. GTDB lineage: Bacteria > SZUA-182 > SZUA-182 > DTGQ01 > DTGQ01 > JAUWIR01. Next base: position 1,584 of record JAUWIR010000566.1, read on the forward strand.
AGACCAGCCACTGTAGAGGAGTGTCAGAGTCGTGCACAGTGATCAACATTGTTTGTCCCCAGTACTGCTCTAATAAATTTTTGGAATAGATAATTTTCTTCATTAGTACATTTAGCCGAGCTCAATCCCGCCAGGCTGTCATTACCATAGTTACTTTTTAGTACTTGCAGTCTTTGGGCTACATAGGGGAGTACCTCCTCCCATGTTGTTTCAATAAATTTCCCGTTTTCTTTAATTAAGGGATACTGCAGACGATCTTGATGATGAACAAATCCATAACCAAATCGTCCTTTACTGCATAAGTATCCTTCATTCAATGATGTTTCCTCTGAAGTAACTTTAATAATCTCATTATCTTTAATATGCAGCGACAAATTGCAACCGCAACCACAATAAGGGCAGATAGTTTTGGTCAATTCAGTTTGCCAGGTCCTGCCCTTTTGTTTTGAAGGTTTCGCAGTTAAAGCTCCAACCGGGCATACGGAAATACATTGACCACAAAATTCACAATCAAGTTTTCTATCAAAGGGTGTCCCAATGCGGGTTTGAAAACCCCTGTCAACAAAACTTATTGCTCCCACCCCTTGTACTTCATCGCAAATTCTTACACATCTTCCACACAAGATACATTTACTGTTATCTCTTTCAATGAAGGGATTAGTATCATCAATGAACTTTGCCCGTTTTTCTCCTGACAAGCGGTCCCCTCTTAATCCGTATTCATAGGCGAGATTTTCCAATAAACAATCTCCCGATTTTTCACAAAACATACAGTCCAAAGGATGATCCGACAGTAAAAGCTCAATAATAAGTTTTCGTGATTTGTTAATTTTATCTGATTCAGTTCTTATCTTCATCCCTTCTATGGCAATAGTAGAACAGGCAGTAGCTAGTTTGGGTATCCCCTCAACTTCTACAAGACAAAGACGACAGGCGCCAAAAGGGCTTAAATTTTTGCAATCACAAAGAGTCGGAATTGGTATGGCATTTTCCCTGGCTACTTCTAAAATAGTCTTGTTTGGGTCGCAGATAACCTCATTCCCATTGAATGAAAGAGATATTTTATTTTCTTCCATAACTAATTTCCTTAAATTTTGTGAATCTTCTAAAGGCAACAGAATGCCTTTTTTTATTGTATGGCCTGAGCAGGGCAATTTTCTATGCAGGTTTTACATTGGATACAAAGATCTTTAATGATTCGGGCTGTTGATTTTTTCTCCCAAATTACAGCATCTTGCGGACAAACTTTTTTACAAATACCGCATTTTTTACATAGCTCTCGATCTACTTCAAATTTGATTAAAGGCACACATACACTCGCGGGGCATTTTTTATCAAAAATATGCGCCTTATATTCCTCTAGAAAATAACGAATTGTACTCAGTACCGGGTTAGGGGCGGTTTGCCCCAATCCACACAGAGCGGTGGTTTTTATGCCTTCGGCTAATTCTTTTAATAGGGCAAGGTCCTTTTCCTCCCCTTTCCCTTCAGTGATTCGGTTTAAGATCTCCAGCATCCTTTTAGTCCCGATCCGACAGGGGATACATTTCCCACAGGACTCATTCTGAATAAATTCAAGGAAGAACCGGGCCACATCTATCATGCAATTGGCTGTGTCCATCACTACCATTCCACCAGAGCCCATAATGGCGCCCAGGCTTATTAAAGAATCGTAATCTATGGGTACGTCAAGATGTTCTTCCGGAATACATCCACCCGAGGGGCCTCCTAATTGAAC
>JAUWIR010000175.1 GCA_030605265.1 Pseudomonadota bacterium
TTTACTATGCATAGTATACCAAATAGTCTTAATTTTTAATAATTTCCCTTCCATAATTTGAGGGGATGGGATTGTGGAAAGGAAATTAATGTTGATGAATTGATTTAATCGAAGAATTTTATATTCATAAATATTTAATAATATATGCCTTCTAACCTTTTATGTCAAGGTGATTTTTAAGACAATTTTTCACTATTTATCCATAAACAAGGGAACATGCTGGAAAGAATTGACATCTATTAACCCTTTATCAGTGAGTTTTAGTTCCGGAATGACTGGCAAGGCTAAAAAGCTCAGTTTTAAAAAAGGCTCACTTATTTTACAGCCTAAGGAAGCTGCTTTTTGATTGAGAAGATCAACAGTTGCGGCGGTTTTTTCAATAGACCATTCAGATAAAAGGCCGGCTATGGGCAAGGGCAGGGCGGAAATCAGTTGCCCATTTTTATACACAACCCAACCTCCCTGAAGTTTTTCCACCTCTTTAACAGCCAAAAGGATATCTTCATCCCCTACACCTACCGCAATAATATTATGAGAATCATGGGCAACGGAGGAAGCCAGGGCCCCTGCCTTTAATCCCATGCCTTTGACCAACCCAAGGCCGATCCTTCCGCTTTTTTGATGACGTTCCACAACAATAAGTTTTAAAATATCTTTGGCAGGGTCTGAAATTGCCTTCCCTTCTTTTGGTTCAATTTCTACTAATACATTATGGGTAATTATTTGATTCGGGATAATTTGAATGACCCGGGCCTTTTTGGGAGAGGCTAGAGGGATTTGTAGGTGAACAAGATCTAATGGTTTTATCTGAATGGAATGCCTAATTTTTTTGGCTAATTGATTTCTTTTTGATTTACGATTTCTAAGTACATTATCCTTCATTTGTCCACCTTGGGCTACCAGTTTCCCTTGATGAAAAACCATATGGGCATTGAAGCTTTTCAGATCATCCAGTATAGCTATATTAGCTATGAATCCGGGAGCAATCGCCCCGATTTGCCGAAGCCCAAAATAGGTTGCCGGATTGATAGTAACCATCTGCAAAGCAATGATCGGGTCTAACCCTTGAGCAACAACTTTTTTTAAAAGGGTATTCAAATGTCCTTTATGTAAAAGATCGGAGGGGGATTTGTCATCGCTAACCAGCATACACCGCTGACTATTGGTTGGTGTAACAAGGGGAAGGAGGTCTGTTACATTTTTCGCCGTGCTTCCCTCACGAAGCATAATATGCATACCTGCGCGCAGTTTTTCTTGGGCTTCATCCAACCGAGTACACTCATGATCTGATTCTATGCCTGCGGCCAGATAGGCATAAAGATTTTTTCCCATTAAAAGAGGTGCATGACCATCTTTACATTTGCCAATGCTCATTTGTATTTTTTTTAATAATTGAGGATCTGCAGAGATGAGTCCCGGGAAATTCATCAATTCGCCAAGCCCGACAATCCATGGTTTTCGGATAAGTTTTTTTAAGTCCTCTGCTTCTAAAATAGCGCCGCTTGTTTCAAGGTGGGTGGCCGGTACACAGGATGGGAGGGTGAAGTAAAAGGTCAGGGGAAGATTTTTTGAATAAAGATAGAGGTATTCTATTCCCATCATACCAAAAACATTGGCTATTTCATGAGGGTCTAATATAACTGAGGAAGTACCCATGGGGGCAACCGCGCAAGCAAACTCCTGCGGAGTGAGCAAGGTGCTCTCTAAATGAAAATGAGCGTCAATAAATCCCGGGCAGATAAATTTTCCGTCAATCTTAAAATGCTTTTTCGCCTCATACTGCCCAAAACCAACAACACGATTCTGAAAAATGGCCACATCAGCCTGATAAATTTCCCCGGACAGTACGTTAATTAAATTTCCTCCCTCAAGGAGAAGATCTACCGGGTATTCCCCCTTGGCTGCCTTAATAAGTGTTGCTAATTCAGTACTATTTTGCCTCATTGAATAATAATCCTACTCCATTCAAGGAGATTATATAAGTGTGATAAAACTTCTATCATCAATAAGAGAAGAACATACCGAGAAATATAATAACAAATTATAATCAAAAAAAAAAGTATTAGAATCATAGAGGGGTGATAGTAATAGTGGCCATATTAACTTTATCACGAACCTATGGATGTGGAGCACGGGAGTTAGCCAGGGACCTATCCCAAACATTAGGGTATACTGTATTTGAAAAAGAGATAATTCCACTTGTGGCCAAAAAGCTTGATCGCAACACAGAATATACACGAGAACATGATCTGTTAAATGACTTTTATTCCGCCTCAATTATTGAGTTTGTTTCTTCCCGGTTAGCTTTTTTAAAAAAAAATTCAATTGATCCTCAAAAATATGCTGAGGCTCTGAAAAATATTTTTTTGGAAATAGCCAAAGATGGGAAAGTAATATTTATTGGCAGGGGTTCGCAATTTATTTTGCAGGATTTTCCTTCGGCAGTTCATATCCGGTTGGAGGCTAATATTGAAGATAGAATGCTGCATTTAAAAGAGGTGCATCTTCTTAAATTAAGTGATCAAAGCTTGCTTCAAAAGGTTAAACGAGAAAACAGGCTTCAAAAAACATTTCTTAGCGCCCACTTCCATCAAACAGGAGAAGATCCTCTCCTTTACCATCTGGTGGTAAACTTAAGTAAAATTAGAGTGCCGCAAGCAAAAGAAATAATTTTACAGCTATTACAATAGTTCACCACTGAGACACAGAGACACTGAGAAATGATTTCAGAAGATGTTCTTGAACTCAAAGTAGTTGATACAATGGCATCAATTCACGAGGCACAATTGTTAACCTATTTGAGATTATCCGGGATGAAGGTAGGCCTTATAAATTTTAATGTGCCTGTTTTAAAAGAAGGAATCAAGAGGCTTGTCTTTTGATTTTTCTCTGTGTCTCTGTGCCTCCGTGGTAAGCTGAACGGTTACTATTTAATTTATTATTTTACTGACCGATTTCAACAGCTCCATGGCTGTGTAAGGTTTTTGAATAAAACCTAGGGCTCCCCCTTTTAAAAATTCTGTGCTCATATTATTGGGCAGATATCCTGTGGAGACGAGAACCCGGATGTCCTTTTTTAAGATTTTTAATTCCTTGAAGGTTTCCATCCCATCCATTCTGGGCATGATAACGTCGAGAATAATTAAATCAATCGAATCACCCTTTTCTTTGAATAACTCCAAGGCTTCCTCTCCATCTTCAGCACATATCACTTTAAAGCCGGAGCGTTCAAGAATATTGATAGTGATGCGTCGAACTAACTCTTCATCTTCCACAACCATAATCGTCCCCTCACCGCGCATTATAAATTTAGAAGAGCTGGTAGAAGATCTGCTGGGTGCAGGCAGGAAAATGTCAAAAACAGTCCCTTGCCTTATAGCGCTTTTAGCGATAATGGTCCCTTGATGGGCTTTGAATATTCCATAAGCTACTGATAAGCCCAATCCCTGACCTTTGCCTACATCTTTTGTAGTAAAAAAGGGATCAAAAATATAAGGGAGGGTTTTTTCTTCAATCCCCATTCCAGTGTCTGTAATTCGAACATTAATGTAGTACCCGTCCCGAAGGCCTATATTCTGTAAACTGAAATCATCATTTATGTTTACTTTTTTCGTGGATATAGTAAGAAGCCCCCCTTTTTCCATGGCATCCTTGGCATTATGACAGATATTCATTAGTGCATGCATAATTTGATGTTTATCGATTTGGATGGGAAGAGGGTCTTCAGGAATATCGGAAACAACTTCAATACGATTTAATAAATGCTTGCTATGCATTAATTTAATAGTTTCTTTGACTACTATATTGATATCAATGAGTCTGGGGTGAAATTTTTGACCGCTCCCAAAGGCCATTAATTGAGATACAAGATCAACTCCCATAGAAGCGGATTTATGAATTGCTTCAATATATTTAAAGGCTTCTTCCTCTTCCCCAAAAGCCGGCCGCAAATAGGAGGATGAACCGAGAATGGCTGTGAGAATATCATTGAATTTATGGGAAACCTCATTTACTAATTTTCCTAAACATTCCATCCTTTGAGAATTAATGAGGAGCTCTTGTAATTTTTTTTTCTCAGTAACATCCCGAATAGAAGCCTGAATCAAGCCTTCTTCAAATATGGCATTAAGAATATGCAGATCAACAACCTTTGGTGTATTGTTTTTGGCCAGAATTTCAATCTGTATTTCTTCGCGAGGAATTAATTGGCGTTTTTTTATTAATTCAAAATAGTAACAGATGAACCGTTTCTCTTTTGCCGCTAAAAGATCGCTAAAATGAATTTTCTCTAACTTTTTTTTAGAATATCCTGTTATTCGTTCACACATTTTATTCGGATCACGAAAATAACCGTCATAGTTTAAGATGAAAAGACCGTCAGTGGCATGTTGATAGAGATAATAGTATCTTTGGTTTTGGGTAAAGGGAGATGTTTGAGAAGCTGATTTTTTATTAGATTTTTTCCCTGGATTTATATCTCCAGGGTTATTTTTTATTTTACTATCTTCTGTTTTTTTTGGCTTATCCATGATTATTTTACTCTTTTTTTTATTACAACCAGTGCTTAAAGATAGTAATTTAGGTGGGAAAACTACGATATTATAGCATCAACCTATCTATTAGATGACATTGGCTTATTAACATGGAAAAATATTGTTTTTTAGTTTAGCATAAAAAAAAAATTAAAACAATACATTTGGTAATTACATTTCGTTGATAATTGATCTTAATGCATGAAGTCTAATTAATTTTAAAAATTGTGTAATAGTTCACCACGGAGGCACAGAGGCACTGAGAAATGATTTTAGAAGATTTTCTTGAACTCAAAGTAGTTGATACAATAGCACCAATATACGAGGCCTAATTGTTAACCTAATTTCAGATTATCCGGGATGAAGGTAGGCCTTATTATAAATTTTAATGTGCCTGTTTTAAAAGAGGGAATCAAGAGGATTGTCTTTTGATTTTTCTCTGCGTCTCTGTGCCTCCGTGGTGAGGCTGAACTGTTACACAATACCCAAAATAAGGAGTTTAATATGCCTACGTATGAATATGAATGTGAAAGCTGTGGTCATAGATTTGAAATCAAGCAAAAAATTTCAGATGCTGTAGTAGAAGAATGCCCTCAATGCCAAGGGAAAACAAGAAGACTTATTCAAGGAGGTACCGGTTTTATTTTAAAAGGCTTTTCAACTGAACAAAACCAACCGAAACCCAGGTGCGGCCAAAGTACTCCCTGCTGTGGGAGAGATATTCCTTGTGGTGATAAGCCCTCTTGTGAATAAAATTAAAAAGATACTATCGAAATATGTTAAGTAATTTCTGTTTTTCAGCTTCAGTTACTTTATTCATCTCATTCAAAAGCTTATTTAATTCAAGGATAAAATCTTTTCTTTGCAATAGGGCATCTTTTTCTTTAATTTCATGAATGGCCCAAGAGATTTGATCCATTTTCTTTTGAATTCCCTTCATTTGTTCAAGATATTTGGCCTTAGTTAATCCTGAAGCATTTTTTGCTTTTTTTCCAAAAATCTGTAGCTCGATCTCTAATTTGTTCATTCCCAGAGATAACCTTTTTAAATATTCCCTTTTTAACATAATAATTTGTCCTTCAATAGAAGCAGAGCTTATTCAGATCTTCTTACCTATTTATCGAAAAAAAAACATAATCCCTTGGGTTATTACTGATAATTTATCGAATTTTCCTTTAAAATGCGCTAAAATTTTGTTATAATTTTAGTCTCTTATTGTGTCGTGTAATAAATAAATATCTAAAAGTGAACAAAAGGGGTACTGCATGTATGAAACAAATGATCTTCGAAAAAATTTAAAAATTCAGATAGATAATGAACCATATATTGTCGTTGATTGTCAATTTGTCAAACCTGGCAAAGGAAATGCCTTTACGCGCACCAGGCTTAAAAATATGATTACTGGTGCAGTCCTTGACCGTACCTATAAATCAGGTGAAAAACTTGAGCCTGCAAAACTTGAAGAACAACCCATGCAGTTTCTCTACTTCCTGGATAATACGTACCATTTCATGAATACGGAAACCTATGAACAGATTGAGATAAACGAATCACAAATTGGAGAGACCAAAAATTACCTGATAGAAAATTTAGATGTTAATATTCTCCTCTTTAATAATCGCCCAATTTCTGTAAACTTACCAAATTTTGTAGAGCTACAGGTAGTGGAAACAGAACCTGGAATCAAAGGTGATACTGTAAGCGGCGCTAATAAACCCGCTATTGTCCAGACAGGCGCTAAAATTATGGTGCCAATTTTTATTAATAATGAGGAATGGATTGTAGTGGATACACGAACGGGCCAATATGCTGAACGTGCCAAAAAATAACTGCCAAACGATCTTCAAGTTAATTTAGACATGATTAACAGGATTTTTTTCTTTATCCTGTCCCATCCTGTTATCCTGTCTAATAAAAAATTGCTGTAAACTCGCATAAAAAAAATGAAAATTTCTATACTATTGAATTAAGATGATCGGCTTAGATCTCCGCATTAACATTGACATGCTTTATCTGCGCCATCATCTGATGAAGCTTATCCGCACATTTTTTGAAGATCAAGAATATCTGGAAGTTACTACTCCAATTTTAGTCCGCTGCCCTGGCATTGATCCTTATATCGATGCTATTCCTGCAAATCATAATCTCTATCTTGCCACCTCACCGGAACTTCACATGAAAAGAATGCTTGGTCTGGGATTAAAAAAAATCTACCAGATTACTCACGCTTTTCGAGCCAATGAGAAGGGTAATTATCATAATTGTGAATTTTCAATACTTGAATGGTACGAAACCGAAATAGACTATTTATCTTTGATGAAACTTACAGAAACTTTTATCCGGTTTATTGATGAAAAAAGCTCTATCCGACGAGGCACAAAACCACTCTTCCCCTCCCCTTTCCAAAAAATCAGCGTGGATTCCGCTTTTCAGCAATATGCCCATTGGCGCCCCTCTCAAGAATGGGATGAGGAACGTTTCTTTCTGGATTTAATAGAAATTGTTGAACCTGCCTTAAAAAATGTACCGGCATTTTTCCTCCATGATTTTCCAGCTCCCCTGGCAAGCCTGGCTAAATTAAAACCCGATAATCCGCAATTGAGTGAACGATTCGAGCTATATTTAAGCGGGGTTGAGATTGCCAATGGTTTTTCCGAGCTTACCTGTGCCAAAGAACAATATGAGCGATTTAAAAAAGATTCTGCTAAAAGAAAAACCTTAAAAAAAGAAGTATATCCTCTGGACCATGCGTTTCTAAAAACTTTAGAGAGAGGATTGCTTCCCAATTGCGCAGGGATAGCTCTTGGGATCGACAGATTACTTATGGTCTTGGCACCAACAAAAAACATTTCCGAAGTAATATCTTTCCCTTCAAACTGTTTATAGAAAAATATTCTATTTACTGTAGGGGGTTGACAAAAACAAATCTAAAACAATTTTTCCATTAAAACAGTATCCTAAAAATTTCAACCTTTGCAATTTGATTTTCAGATTAATTAATGTAAAAAATATTAGACAGGATAACAGGATTAACCATGATCTAAATCCAGTTAATCAAAAAGATTTATCACACTCCATGAAGTATAATTAGTTAATTCCCTTGTGGCAATTTGAAAACCAGTGAGCGTGATACTTAATCTTGAAAAAAATAAAATTGAGATCAAGCATAAAGACAAAGAATTATTGTTAATGATAGACAGGATAAAAATTATCCTGTCAATCCTTTTATCCTGTCTAAAAATTTTCAAAAATATCTTTATTGTCTGCTTCAGTCATGTTAAAATAATAAAACGTTGTTTTAGTTTGATAATATATTTAGGTTATTGTCTAAACGAACAATTTATTTTTAACTGGTTGCTAAAAGGAGGTGATACAACCTTAATAAGCCAAAGAAGTTATTGTATCATTAGCAGGCATTTTTCACGCACTACGGAAAATAGTTTACACTTATGTTTTTATTTTTTTAATTACTATGAAGGGCATGAAGGAAATGAATTAATGAATAAAAAAATCTTCATGCTCTTCATGTCCTTCATGGTGAATTAAAAA
>JAUWIR010000077.1 GCA_030605265.1 Pseudomonadota bacterium
ACGATACTATTCTGGGAATAATGAAAAAGACCTGGATCGCGCAGGGTGGTATTCGGAAAACTCAGGTCGTTCCCTTCACCTGGTTGGGGAAAAAGAACCAAATGGTTTTGGTTTATATGATATGCACGGCAATGTTTGGGAGTGGGTAGAAGATGATTGGCATGAGGATTATAAGGGTGCACCCATTGATGGGAGCGCTTGGGTGGATAAACCGAGGGACGCTTTCCGGGTTATCCGCGGCGGTAGCTGGTTCAGTGATGCAGACCGCTGCCGGTCGGCGGTTCGTTACCTCTACTCGCCGGACGACCGCCGCGATAATCTGGGCTTTCGCCTCTCCAGGTCCATTTGCCCTTGACACTTGAGCCCTTGGACACTTGGTCTGAAAAATTTCCACTGTGCTTAATGATGCGCAAAGGAATAAATAAGCTGCAGCGGTAGGCCTTCAGAGGCAATGTATGTGTAGTTATTTTAACAAGGTAATTAAAGAATAGGGAATAAGTCGCCTCAGCGAAGCAGGCGACTTATAATTAATTTTGCTCTATCGAGGCCGCCACAAGGTCGCATCAGGTGATTTTTGAATTATAACAAGGAGTGTAAATTTGAAAATAAAGGTGTTTACCTTAAAATTTTCAGAAAAGGAAGGTGGTTTTAATGATCAACCTATGCAAGATTTTATTGCTGATAAGGAGGTCATTGAATTTTCCAACCACTTCTTTATTCATGATAAATCACCTTACCTTTTGATACTTATTTCCTACCGGGATATATCGCCGGACGAAAGGCGAAGAGTAATTCCAAACCAAGACCCCCGCAAAGAATTAGACAATAAAGAGAAAGAAGCCTACGATGCTCTGAAAACTTGGCGGATGGCCAGGGCTAAACAAGAAGGAATACCACCCTATCTGATTGCTAATAATAAACAGCTTGCCAAAATGGTAACTCTTAAGGCTAAATTTAAGGCGGATTTGGCAAAAATACCAGGATTCGGTGAGGCGAAGATTATTAAATACAGTAATGATATTTTAAAATTACTTGCTGAATATTTTAAACCGTCTCCTGTTAACCAATTAATCGATAAAAAGGACCCACAAAAGTGATCCCTGAGCCTCCTTTAGTTATAATTTGGTATGAGTTTTCTAAATGGCTGTTCAATAAAACTGAGAAGTTTCCTAAAAAAGTACGCTTTTCTTTTAGCAATCGTATTGACAACCTTGCTTTGGATATTGTCGAAGGGATTGTTGAGGCGCGTTATGCAAAAAGAAAAGGAGATATTCTACATTCTATTGATCTTAAAATGGAAAGGCTCAGAGTTTTACTCAGAATGTGTCACGATTTACGATTGCTTGACCATAAAGGGTATGAATTTGCCTCAAAGAGGATCAACCCTATTATACTTTTATGATTCATGATCCCAAAGAGAGGATGATTTGTGCAGCCGATTTTCGAGACAGAGTTGTGCACCATGCTATTTGTAAAATATTGGGGCCGATTTTTGAAAAATCCTTTATCTATGATTCTTACGCCTGCCGCAAAAATAAAGGTACTCATCGGGCCATAAAGCGCGCTCAATTTTTTTGCCGTCAATATCAGTATTATCTCAAGCTGGATATAAAAAAATTTTTTGACTCTATAGACCATGCAATATTGAAAACTATGCTTCGAAGAAAAGTTAAAGATAAGGGCTTGCTTTTACTCTTGGATATTTTCGTTGAACATCCGGTCCCTTGGACCAAAGCAGGCAAGGGAATCCCTATAGGTAATTTGACAAGTCAACATTTTGCTAACTTATACAGGCTCTTTACAGCTTTTGAATAATTGGACATTCAATTTCGTTATGTAGTAAGGATTTTGGGCTAATTTGAATGTCCAATTTTAAAGTCAATAAAATTAATGTGTTATAGCAATATTGCCAAAAGTGTGTAAGGTGCCTGTTATACTTATCAGGACTGGATCACTTTATTAAAGAGTATTTGCGGATTCAAGGATATCTTCGATATATGGATGATTTGTTGCTGTTTGCTGATGAAAAAGATACTCTTTGGAATGCTAAAGAGCAAATTGAAGAATATGTGCAGGAAAAGTTATGCTTGGAAATTAAAGAAAATGCAGTGCTGCTTGCCCCAGTTTTCCAGGGATTGCCTTTTTTGGGTTTTCAGATATTTCCTGAAGTTATTCGGATCAGTCATAAGGGATGGCGGCGTTTTCAAAGAAAAATACATAAAAGGGGCATTGAGTATCATGAAGAGGAAATTGATTATGATCGATGGGGGCGATCTGTGGCTGGCCTAATAGGCCATGTGCAACAAGCGAATACTCGTAACCTGTGTAAATCCTTTTTTTATAGGCTGGGGGCAAAAGGGGCGCTAACCGAATGATCCGCGGCGGTAGCTGGAACAATAGTGCAGACAACTGCCGGTCGGCGATTCGTAACAACAACTCGCCGGACAACCGCAACGACAATCTGGGCTTTCGCCTCTCCAGTTCACAGCAAAGGCCTGATGTGATGTGTCTATGGATACATTGCCTGCGTCAAAGCTTTGACCATAGCCCTGCGGCCTGTCCCGACGCAAAGGCGGGCAAATAAAATCCAACCAGTGGCGGTTAGTAGCCCGCAAGGTTTGAACACCGTCACTGGCCTGATTGGAAACAATCGAAAAACTGTTAGGAGAGAAAATGTCCATCATAGAAAAGATTATTTTTTTAATAGGAAAAAAGAGTTCTGAAAAAGCCTGGCAGACGCTTAATCGAAACAATAAGCTCCTTAATCTCCTCAAGGCCGTTGACCTTAAACCCAAACCGGATCATAAATTTGAATCAATCTATGCACATGCTTTAGTGGAGTTTGGGCTTGAAAAGCCGGGAGCGCTGATTCAATTTTTTGGTCATGAGGATATACAAAAGGCTTTTCAAAAGAGTTTTGAGAAAAAAGAGCTTGGCCACCTGAATTGTGAAGCAGAGCATTTGATTAGCTGGAATAAAATTGGTGATGACCTGCGACAACAGCATCTTGATCCGCGGCTGGAATTCGCCCGCTTTACCCTTGTATTTCATGAAGTATTAAGTCGTACTCGCACCCCTTTTCAGATAAGAAGCGAGGGCAAATTAGATGAAATCCTTAAATTGGTAAAGGATGGCGACCTTTCCGCTATCAGGGCCAAAAATCTGGAAATGATTCAAGGCAGCTTGGCTGAACAACTCAGGGCCTGGTTTCAGGCTTTAGGGTATAGTTTTGAAAGCCATGATGTGCAAGAGGACGGTTATAGTGAGTGGGTCATCAGAATCCCTGCCCGCAGGGGGTATGACCGCATTCTGGTGAAGTGTATTGAAGGTCAGGCAGAGCTTGAGGATATTAAAGGCCTTCAGTTATCTGTTGAAAAATATCATACTGATGAAGGATGGCTCATTTGTCCCCATAGAAAAGCGGTTTCTGCAAAGAATAGTGTGCAGAAAGATGATAAAATTTTTTGTTTCACCTTTGATGAGCTGCTGGATGAGCAGGCGGATTTCATGAAATATTTTGATTGGCTTAAGGGTTTTGTAAAAGATCGTAAGATTGATAAAGAGTATATTCCCCTTAGTTGTAAGCGAGGTGTGTATGATCAAAACACCAAAGAAAAGATCTATGATGAGCGTTATGGACAGAAAGAAAACTGGATAGAGGGTTACATTGACCGCTGGCTTGATGATCCCTGCCAGGAACATATCTCTGTTCTGGGAGAATTTGGCACAGGAAAGACCTGGTTTACCCATCACTATGCTTATCATATTATGAGAAAATATCTGGAAGCCAAGGAAAAGGGGCTGAAACGGCCGCGCCTGCCTTTGGTTATCCATCTTCGTGATTATTCAAAGGCCTTAAATATTGAATCTTTGTTTTCCGAGTTTTTCTTTCATAAACATGAGGTCCCCCTGCCGAATTATTCCGCCTTTGAGCAATTAAACCGTATGGGCAAGTTGCTGCTGATTTTTGACGGCTTTGATGAGATGGCTGATAAATTGGATAAACAGAAGATGATCAATAATTTTTGGGAATTGGCTCGGGTGGTGGTCCCCGGGGCAAAGGCCATTCTTATCTGCCGCACTGAGCATTTCCCTGATGCCAAACAAGGGAGAGAATTACTCAATGCTGAATTAAAAGCTTCCACTGCCAACCTCACTGGTAATCCGCCACAGTTTGAGGTACTGGAGCTGGAAAAATTTGATAAGGGCCAAGTCCGCCAAGCCCTCTCCAAGCGGACTGATGAAAAAACAGTTGATCTTATCATGAGGCACCCGGAGCTTCTTGATTTGGCAAGTCGCCCGGTGATGTTGGAATTTATCCTGGAGGCCCTCCCGGATATAGAAAAGGGCAGCAAAATAGACCTTTCACGAATCTATCTTTACGCTATTCGGGCCAAATTGGATAGAGACATTAAAGCTGAGCGCACCTTTACTTCCATGGCTGATAAACTCTATTTTCTTTGTGAATTGTCCTGGGAGATGCTTTCTACTGAAAAAATGAGCCTTAATTACCGGCTTTTTCCCGAGCGCTTAAAAAATTTATTCGGACCAATGGTGGCCAATGAAAAAGATTTGGACCACTGGCATTATGACATGATGGGCAACAGTCTTTTGATTAGAAATGATGATGGCGATTACAGCCCTGCGCATCGATCCTTACTGGAGTTTTTTGTAGCTTATGTTTTGCTGGCCCGAATGGGCATGCTGCCGCAGGATTTTACTGAACCTGCTCAGCGGCAATCAAATATTGATCATCATCAAGAGGCCATTGAGTATACCTGGGAAGCTTATTTTCGCCGTGAAATGGATGAAGAGGGCTCAGTACAATTGATACCGCCCTTAAAAAGATTTTTTTCCAAAGATAAAGAGAACGCCTTTAACGCTTTTGGCAATTTTGGTGAAGCAGTGTTTCGCTTTATTCATGAGATTATCAATGTGGAAGAGGTGCGGGCTGATTTCCATCAACTTTTAGCAAAAGCCCTTGAGGATTTCAAAACAGGAAATCGTTTTCCGGAAAAAGAGCAGGAGGTTATCAGATTTATTTTGCAATTCAGGGCCCTAAGTCAAGAATGGGAAGAAGAAAACAATCAGGGTGATACTATCCGGCAGTTTTGGAAAAAACATCATCAAGAGGAAATAGAAGCAGCCAAGAGTAAAAATAAGGGTGATATAGAAACCAAGGGGAAGGGCGAGACAATGATCTTACCAAAGGACAAAAGATCCTCTCAAAAGGTATCCTATCAAAAATCCTCCAAAGAAAATTGTCTTAAAATCGATATGAAACAGTTACCAGAGGGTACCTTTATGATGGGTGACGAAGTAGATAAACCCATTCATAGGGTAGTGATTACGAAACCCTTTTTTATTGCCCAGGTGCCGGTAACCCAAGCCCTTTATCAAGCAATTATGGGAGAGAATCCCAGCAGCTTTAAGGGAGAAGAATTGCCGGAAGGAGATGAACTACCCGTGGAGCATGTATCCTGGCTTGAGGCAGTAGATTTTTGTAATGAGCTTTCCAAAAGGGTAGGGCTTGAGCCTGCTTATAACATTGAGGGCCCAAAGGTTGAATGGATAAAAACCAGCCTTGGCTTCAGGTTACCAACTGAAGCCGAATGGGAATATGCCTGCCGGGCAGGCACCACCAGTCGATTTTCTTCCGGTGATTTAGAGGAAGACTTGGCGGCAGTGGGTTGGTATGACCAAAATAGCCGGCGTCATACACACCCTGTGGGGCAAAAAAAGCCAAATGCCTGGGGAATATATGATATGCACGGTAATGTTTGGGAGTGGGTGTGGGATTGGTTAGGAGAATATCCTTCCGGTACTGCTCGTGATCCAAGGGGACCCAGTGGGGGCGCTTACCGTATGATCCGCGGCGGTGGCTGGAGCATTTATCGAGGCCGCTGCCGGTCGGCGTTTCGTAGCTACTACTCGCCGGACGGCCGCGGCGACGTTCTGGGCTTTCGCTTCTCCAGGTCCATTTGCCCTTGACCCTTGAGCCCTTGGACCCTTGGCTCGCTTGAGAACTTTCAGGACACGATAAATCTTTTTGATTGGCTGTCACCTTAAGCCGGGATGCATTGTCGGATTTTTTATTCTCTCGCAAAGACGCAGAGGTCGCAAAGAAAGACATAAAAAAACTTGGCGATCTTGGCGTCTGGCGAGAGAATAAAAATAGATCTCGCAGAGAACGTAAAGAACGCCAAGAAACCAAATAGGAAAAGTAGTTATCTTGTATAGCAATTCATAAAAAACACAAACTAGGTTTGGTTAAAACAATGAAGTTATTTTGCTCCAATAAAAGACTCTGTGATCTTAGCGATCTTGGCGAGAGAAATGTATTTTCGGCCGTTTCGAATATTTCAGGATTTCATCCTTTGCGCCTTTACCCCTCTACCCCTTTGTGCCTCTGTGCCTTTGCCCCTTTGCGCCTTCTTTTAATTCAACTTGATCAGCTCCCAGCCGCCTTCCGGTAAATCGTCATCAGGAGCGGTTAATAAATTAAGAGGGTTGGCAGTGCCTATATAAAGGGCCTCATCTGAAACCATAGTACGAATGCCATAGTTGGTATAATTGCCGACTCCGCTAATACTTTCAGGGAAAGCAGGAAATTTTGAAGAAAAAAAGCGGAAAAGATCACCACCATAATACCAGGTGGGAAATTCAAGCATACCCTCCGGAATTGGATCAATATTTACTTCTTCCAGTAAAGTATTCAGACTTTCCTTATATCGGATACTCCAGTCCAGAGTACCAACATAAAGTTTGTTATTGTAAACCGACATGGTCCAGGTGTAAAAATTAAAGAAATTGCCAAATCCCGACAAGCCCCAGAGAGGATAGGATTTTTTCATATTATTGGATACAATTTCCCAATCAGTCCCGGTATATTTGGGCAAAAAAGGCATTCCATATAGAAGTTGAATCTTTTTCTTAGATGTGCCAAAATTCCGGCCCCGGAAAAGACTGGTGGCTCGGTGGGTCCCAAAAAGTGCAGAAATCACTTTTTGCGGATCATTGAGAATTCCATAAATCGTAGCATGGATCAGCAAAGACATAAAGGGAACGTGCATGCTACCCCAATAAAGAAACCCGTCAAAAGATGCCAATGCGCCGCATCCATAGGTTTTAGCAATGATCGGGTCCGGTTCATAGTCGTCCGCCTGCCAGACCTTTTCCCAAAGTCCGCTGTGATTAACATTCAGACCGCCGGCAGGAATTTGCGGACTCATCCAAAGACCGGATAATCCTTTTACTGAATCACCTTGCTCTGTTCTAACAGGCCAGGGTGATACAAAGATACTATTTTCATGAAAAGTCAGTTCTGCTCCCGCCCCATCCAGGATTCCCACAACCTTAAATTGGAAAGGATCTTTCAGATCACCTGACCAGCGCAAAACACTTCCGGCCCCATTACTTTTATTACTGTTACCTACAGCTGTATAAAGAGCGCCATTTACTGCCAGCCACTTGCGGATATTTTGGTATTCTAAAAAATTCTGTGATCCCAGATATTCTCCTGTAGAGGCATTGAAAGCAAAAAGATTAATCCCCTCAGTCAGGTTCGGCCCTCCCAAAAACACTATTTCCTTGAGGGACCCTGCTGAACGAAACCCCAGAGTCATTTCCATCAGAGGATCAGAAGGTGTTTTGTCAATTAAATTGTTTTTAGAAAGGTCATAGACAAAAATACGCGGAGGTCTCCAGTCTCCTATGCCTTCCGGCAAGGGAGGAGACATTTTGCTTTCCCCAAATTCGCAGACAATACAGGAACCTTGGTAGGGAGTCACTCGACTAAAGAAGTCACTTCTTCCAAAACATTGTACATTGGCGCCCGTACCAAACCACAGATTATCTTGCGATTTGGTAAGCCCCCACAAATAGGTCTGGTTCACTTTGGGAATACCGCCCTCTTCACAGGGCAGTGTATCAGGGGGATGGGAAATACCCATGCCGTAAAAACATTCATCAGGTTCCGCTTTGGCCAAAAGTGTCCTGGTTAATCCGTTTCTTTCTCTCAAAGAGCCTAGAGGGTGGTGCCGACTAAAGGTATCCAGCCAAAAACTCATTATTCTATTTTTTGGTTCCACCATCCCGGAGTAAGAAAAAGAGGGGAACCATCCCAAAATAAACAGGAAAATTATCATAATGAAAAGATATTTTTTTTGAATTGAAGGATTCATGCTCATTTCATATTCTCCTTTTAGACAGGATAAACAGAATTGACAAGATAATTTGGCATCCATCATTAATCAGTTTACACTTTTTTAATCCACCATGAAAAATAAAAAGCAATAAAAGTGTCAATTACTTTTCGTTCTTTATGAAGGATGCCGATAATTTAATTTAAATCATGTTTATCCTGTTAATCCTGTCTAAAATTTTTTTTGAATTTAAAAATCTAAACTAATTGCACAGGTTGAATTTTTTCATATAAGAAGAGAACCTTTGCCTGATAGTCTCTTGATCCAATCCAAAATGATCCAGTGTATACTTATGTGCACCATGTTTATTTTTGGGATTGGCAGAAAACCAAGCCTTCATTATTTCTTCCTTCTGAGAGTCGAATTCCAGATTAAAATAGCTGTAAATCCGGCGCACTATTTTCAGGGGATCAGCAATAAGATCTTCATAGGACACATCATAAAACCGCTCCTGCCGATAGGCTTCCCTTACTTTCATCATTCGATCGATACCCTCTCCCAGTTGTGAAAGACTTCTTTTCCCAAGCTCTTTCAAATCAATATGATCACTGAATACCCTTTTTATTACTGCAGACATACTGCAATATGAGGGAACCACTTTAAGGGGATCACGATGGGTCAGGATCACACAAGCATCCGGAAAAACATTTAGCAAAGCATCAAGAGCATATATATGGGCAGGGGACTTGAGGACCCAATATTTGCCTGAATGACGGCGCTGGAGAAGTTGTAATATCTGACGGTAGTACTTATAGGCTAAAACCATATCATGCTCATGGTGAAGAAGCCATTCTTCATACTGTGGTATATTGCTGTAAAGGCTGAAAAGAGGACTCATAAAGATATTTTGAAACAGTTGAATACACTCTGTCGGCCCTGTAGGATCAAAGGTATGAATGGACTGAACTTGTGGAGCCAGGGTATAGAAGCGCCGAATACTTTCCTCGGCCATTTTGATTCGTGGATCAATTGTTTGTGTATTTTGAGTTGAAGTTGAGGTTGAAGCTGAAGGGAAGGACGGCAGCCTGAATTCCCACAGAAATGGTATGCGAGCATTTTGATCCTGACAAAGAAGATGGTGGAGCATAGTGGTTCCTGTTCGGGGAAGCCCCACTATGAATAGAGGCTTTTTTACAGGTATTTCCTTTATTTCGGGATGTTTCTTTATCGCTTCCTGTATATAAAGCCTGTTGGATAATGCCCTGGTACATTCCTGCTGCATAGCCAATTTCCCTATTAAACTGAGATTGGCCTCTTTTTCATAAGAGTCAAGCAGAACTCTAAAGGGGGCATAAAAATCAGGGTCTCCCCAGTCAGATAATCCAGTCTTATGGCTTGCTTTCTTCATAAGACTTTCTTCTGACAAATCAACCAAATTAATACCACATTGGTTCAATACATCCCCGGCCCAATTAATAAATCGTTTTGACCTGGGGAGTTGAAATTGCTCCACAGTTGCATGCGTTGACATAGTGGGTTCTCACCTTTTTTTTGTTTTTACTGCATACTGTTAAGGAAAGTGATATTTTTTAAAATGTATGCATAACAATGTCACAACACGGTTATATATGTCAAGTATTCTGCATATTTTTGGCGTATAATTTTGGTATTTATTTTTCAAAATCATTACAAACCCCATTCTATCAATTACTTATATAGCCTTATTCTCAAGGCTTATTTGATGTGCATTGCTCAATTTGGTTGCATCTTATAGAGAGCGCCTTTCACTCCTATGGAGAATTTTCCTATTTGATTGTAGGTTAAAAAACCCAGATACAAATATCCATTATGTTCCTTAACAGAAGTTAGTTCTTTAAGATGTTCACCAGTTGGGTCTTGAAATGAGACCACCGATATGCCGTGTTCATTAATACCTAACACTAATCCATAGGTTTCAGGCGGGTCCTATAAGGATGGGGGTTTAAGTGAGAACAGCTTTTTTACTTTTGGATACGGATGAATCGTAACTTGTCAAAAAGTATGTGGTAAGTAATTTAAGAACATTGAGTTATTTTTGAAGATTCCTATAAAGAAATATTTATTAAGAAAAAAAAGGAGGACAAAGTTAATTTATTATGATATAAAATTATGGATGAATATACCAACCTTAATACCTAAGATATCAAAAGAAGAAATAACTCCTCTTGTTTCTCAATTATTAGAAGTTATACAACAATTGAAAGAAGAGATCCAGAATTTAAAGGATGAGATCGCCAGATTAAAAGGACAAAAGCCAAAGCCAAAGATCACGCCATCCAATCTTGCTAAAGATACCCATAAAGATAAAGGCAATGGGGCATCAAGCCAAGACAAAAGAAAGAAGGGGAAAAATATAAAGATAGACCAAGACATCACTCTACATCCGGATAACATACCTGCTGGGAGCAAATTTATTGATTATAAAGACTATATTGTTCAAGATATTATGTTTTGTCCTTGGAACATTCGATATCGTCGAGGACGTTGGAAGACACCGGCAGGAGATTATATTATAGGAGAATTACCCAAGGATGTTAATGGGCATTATGGTGCGGGGCTGCTATCTTTTGTTTTATACCAATATTATGGCTGCTATGTAACTCAACCCTTGCTTGCTGAGCAACTTAATGAAAGAGGGATTGATATCTCAAGAGGGCAAATTAATAATATTCTTATTAAAGACAAGAGTGATTTTCATAAAGAGAAAGATGAACTATTAAAAACAGCACTTAATATTTCTACCCATATTAATGTTGATGATACGGGTGCGCGTCATAATGGTAAAAATGGATATTGCACGCATATTGGCAATGAATATTTTGCTTG